>NZ_JBHWCL010000145.1:0-25415 GCF_042735125.1 Kitasatospora sp. NPDC059599
TCGTCAGAAAAAACCCCGGGGTGGTCTCACCCGCGCCCACCCAACCCCCCGTCCGGGGGGGCCCGCCGCCCCCCCCCGCGCACCGCGCGCCGGGGCGGGCCGTCGCCCGTTCACGCCGTGAGCGCCGCGCCGTGCTCGCCGTCCTCGGACGGTGCGCAGGCGGAGGCGAGTTCGTCGAGGGACAGGCCGAGCGCGAAGGCCAGCGCCGCGATGGTGAAGAAGGACGGCGTCGGGGCGCGGCCCGTCTCGATCTTGCGCAGCGTCTCGGCGGAGACGCCGGCCACTGCCGCCACCTCGACCATGCTGCGCCCGCCACGCGCCTCGCGCAGCAGCGCTCCGAAGCGCTCCCCGCGCTCGCGCTCCCACGGGGTCAGCGGAGTCCTCACCATGGCGTCGAGCATAGTCCCGCACGGGCCCGCCCCGCAGTGCGGGCCCGTTCCGGGGTCCGTCCCGGACGCGCCTAGAGCGCGGGCCAGCTCGGGAGGTCGGCCGGGCCGCCCGGCCGCGCGGGGTTCAGGGCGAGGCAGAGGATGACGATGCTGCTCCGGCGCTCCTCGCTGTAGGAGCCGAAGACGTCGTCCGGCTCCGTGTCGCAGGCGTGCTTGGCCTCGCCGTCGTGGACGACCTTGGTGACCTTGTAGTCCGCGGTGGGCTTGGAGCAGTCGACGAGCTCCATCTTCGGCTTGGTCCCGTTGCCGAGGTCGTGCACGCAGCTGCCGACCTGTGCCGCCTCCGGCTCGGACTTGCTCATCTGGCCGGCGACGAGCAGACCGGCGCTGATCAGCGCGACCAGGAGGAGCGGTCCGCCCACCCGGCGGAGGTTGCGGCGCAGCCGCGAGGGCTGGTCCGGGGCCGGGACTCCGGCGCCCCAGGGCTCCTGGGCGGCCGGCTGGGCGGGCTGGGGGGTCTCGTCGACGGGGGCGGTCGGCGGGGTCGTCACGTGGGTTCCTCATGGTCAGATCATCGGATTGCGCCGCCGAACACTAGCGGATCACGGACCGTCCCGGCGCCAGGTATTCCCAGGCAGGCGGCCTGCGGCTGTCGCGGTGCCCCCGTCGTGGGCTGTCCCGCGGTGCGGCCGGATGGTCGTCGCCCGGGATCGACCGTGATACAAATACCGGTATAAGAATTGGATCCAGGGGAGTGGTCACCATGGTCGAACTCAAGTCGGACGCCGCCCTCGAAGCGATGCGCGAAGCAGGGCGGGTGGTGGCGGACGCGCTCGCCGCCGTACGGGAGGCGGCGGCGGTCGGCGTCAGCCTGACCGAGCTGGACGAGGTCGCGCGGGGCGTGCTGGACGCGGCCGGAGCGAGCTCGCCGTTCCTCGGCTACCGCCCGTCGTTCGCGCCGGTCCCGTTCCCCGCCGTCATCTGCGCCTCCGTCAACGACGCCGTCGTGCACGGCATCCCGAACGGCTACCGGCTGCGCGACGGCGACCTGGTCAGCATCGACTGCGGCGCGGTGCTGGACGGCTGGGCCGGTGACGCCGCCGTGAGCTTCACCGTCGGCACCGCCCGTCCCGAGGACACCGCACTGATCGACGCCAACCAGCGCGCCCTGGACGCCGGCATCGCCGCCGCCGTGGTCGGCAACCGGATCGGGGACATCTCCCACGCCATCGCCCGCGTCGTCCGCGCCGGCCGCTACGGGACACCGGAGGGCTTCGGCGGGCACGGCATCGGCCGCCGGATGCACGAGGACCCGCACCTGCCCAACGTCGGCCGCCCGGGCCGGGGTTACCCGCTGCGCCCCGGCCTGGTGCTGGCCATCGAACCGATGCTCATCGCCGGAGGCAGGGACGACTACGACACCGACCCGGACGGCTGGACCCTGCGCACCACGGACGGCTCGCGCGCCACCCACATCGAACACACCGTCGCCGTCACCGAGGACGGCCCGCGCATCCTCACCCTCCGCTGAGCCCGCTGTACGGCCGTGGCCCCTCGCCTGCCGTGCGGCCGTCCCCCGTCGTACAGCAGTTCCCCCGCCGGGGGATCGCGCGGTTAGGCTCGACGCCATGACCAAAGGCGTGATGTTCGATTTCTCCGGAACGCTCTTCCGAGTCGTCTCCACCGCCGAGTGGCTCGCGGCCTTCACCGCGGCCGCCGGCCCCGGCCTGTCCGCCCCGGAACAGGCCGAACTGGTGGCCCGACTGGAGGAGTTCGGCGCACTGCCCGGGGGCGTCCCGCCGCGCCGGATCCCGCCGGAGGTCCAGGAGGCCTGGGACACCCGGGACCTGACCCCCGAGCTGCACCGCAGCGCGTACACCGCGCTGACCCGCGCCGCCGCGCCACCCGCCGGCCTCGACGTGGACGCCCTGTACGAGAGCCATCTGGCGCCCGCGAGTTGGCGCCCGTACCCGGACACCGCCCCCGTGCTGCACGAGCTGCGCCGCCGGGGCGTCCCGGTCGCCGTGGTGAGCAACATCGGCTGGGACCTGCGTCCGGTCTTCCGCGCCCACGGGCTGGACGAACTGGTCGACAGCTACGTCCTCTCCTACGAGGTGGGCGCCCAGAAGCCGGACCCGGCGATCTTCGAGACCGCCTGCGCCCGGCTCGGGCTGGCCCCGGCCGACGTGCTGATGGTCGGCGACGACCGGACCTGCGACGGCGGCGCGACGGTGCTCGGCTGCGCCTTCCACCCGGTCGAGCACCTGCCCGTCGACCGGCGCCCGGACGCCCTGCTGCCGGTGCTGGCGACGCTGACCGGGTGACCGGGGCCGGGGTGACGGAGGACACGAGGTGGCGACCCGCCGCCCGGAGTAGCGTGCGGGACATGACCGATCAGGACTTCACCACCCGCATCACCGTCCGCGGGTACGAGACCGACACCCAGGGGCACCTCAACCAGGCGGTGTACCTCCAGTACGCCGAGCACGCCCGCTGGGAGTACCTGCAGGCGGCCGGGATCCGCCAGGCCGACCTGGTCGCCAAGGGCGTCGGCCCGGTCGTCCTGGAGACCACGATCAAGTACCTGCGGGAACTGCGCGCGGGTGACCCGGTGGACGTGAGCTGCTCGTTCGCCTGGCGGGACGGCAAGACCTTCCAGGTGGTGCAGCGGCTGGTCCGCGGGGACGGCGTGCTGGCCGCCGAGATCACCGGCGTCGGCGGCATCCTCGACCTGGCCGAGCGCAAGCTGGTCGCCGACCCGCGCGAACCGCTGCGCGCCCTCGCCTCCGACCCGGCCCTGCTCGGTCTCTGACGCCCCCTCCGGAGCGCACGGCACCACCCCCCTCACCCCGACCGACCGCAGGAGGCCGCACCCGGTTGCGGCCTCCACCCGGCGGCCGGGGGATTTCCCCACCCCCGACCGGCCTGCTTGCCGGATGGGTCCGGGCGCCCGGTCACAGCAGACTCTTGGGCATGCCGAAGAACACGCCGAACACGCCGAACACGCCGAACACGCCGAGCTCGAAGAACGCGAAGAACACCAGGAGTTCGAAGAGCTCGAAGGGCACGGTCACCGTCACGGCGGCCGCCGCCGCGGCCGCCGCCCTGGCCGTCACCGGGCTGACCGCCCTGCCCGCCGCCGCCGACGCCCGGAACACCGGGAAGGGCCGCCCCGCCTGGACCACCTGCCAGGGCCAGGTCGACCCGCGTCAGCAGTGCGCCACCGTCACCGTCCCCCTGGACTACCGCGATCCGCACGGCGAGCAGATCACCCTCGCGGTCTCCCGCATCCCCGCCGCCCGACCGGATCTGCGCCACGGCGTCCTGCTGACCGTCCCCGGAGGGCCGGGCGGCTCCGGCCTGAACGTCCCGACCAACGCGGCCAAGCGCCTCCCGCAGTCCGTCCTGGACCGCTTCGACCTGGTCGGCTTCGACCCGCGCGGAGTCGGCCGCTCCACCCCGGTCAGCTGCGGCCTGGACCGCGCCGACCTCTCGATGGTCAAACTGCACTCCTGGCCCGCCGCCGACGGATCGATCGACGGGAACGTCGCCTACGCGCGCCGGGTCGCCGAGACCTGCGCCCGCGACGGCGGCCCGGTGCTGCGCAGCATCTCGACCGCGAACGAGGCCCGTGACATCGACAGCATCCGCGCGGCCCTCGGCGAGCGCCGGATCTCCGCCTGGGGCACCTCGTACGGCACCTACGCGGGCGCCGTCTACGCCACCATGTTCCCCCAGCGGACCGACCGGATCGTGCTGGACAGCAACGACGACCCGGACCCGACCCGGGTGGAGCGCGGCTGGCTCGCCGCCTACGGCCAGGGCGCCGAGGACCGCTTCCCGGACTTCGCCAAGTGGGCCGCCTCGCCCGACAACCCGGACCGGGTCGCGGACACCCCCGAGGAGGTCCGCCCGCTCTTCCTGGACCTCGCCGCCCGCCTGGACCGGGAGCCGCTGCCCTGGCCCGGCGCCGATCCGGCCGAGCTGAACGGCAACGTGCTGCGCGAGGCCATGCTGCAGAGCCTGTACGCGGACGCCAAGTTCCCGGGCCTGGCCCGGCTGATGCTGGCCGGCCTCGGCCGCCGTCCGCTGCCCGCGCCGGCCCCCCTGCCCGAGCAGGCGGTGCAGGCGGTGCAGAACTCGATCGCCGTCTCGGTCGGCACCCTGTGCAACGACGTCAGCTGGCCCACCGATCCGGCCGCGTACGTCAAGGACGTCGCGGCCGAGCGCGCCGCCCGTCCGCTCACCGCCGGCATGCCGACGAACGTGACGCCCTGCGCCTTCTGGCCGTTCGCGCCCGCCGAGTCGCCGGTGAAGGTGACCGACCGCGGCCCGGCGAACGTCCTGCTGGCCCAGAACCTGCGTGACCCGGCGACCCCGTACCGCGGCGCGCTCAAGCTGCGCGCCGCGCTGGGGGACCGGGCCCGGATGGTCACGGTGGACTCCGGCGGCCACGACGTGTACGTGGCGAACGGGAACGCCTGCGGTGACGCGGTGGTGACGGACTACCTGGTGAGCGGCCGCCGTCCGGCCGGGGACGTCTTCTGCCCGGCGGGGTGAGCGGGGGCCGGTCGAACACCCGGCACCGGAAGGCCGGGTGCGGGCCGGGGAGTTGCCGGGTGCGGCCGAGCTGCGCGGACGGGGCGCAGGGCCAACGGGCCGTGGACGAACGGTCCTTGTCCCTGCGTGCACGTCCGTTCGACTCTCGCGAATGAGTCGAAGCTGTCGCGATTTTGTGACAATCCTTCGCCGACACCCCGCCCACAAGGCGTGTTCACGGCCTTAATGTTCGAACTATGTCACCGAAGAGCCGCCGTCGCATACCCACCCAGGACCCGGGCGACACCTGGGTCCCGCGCCCGAGGCGCCGTGAGACCCCGCTCGGATTCCTGGGCCACGCGGCCACCTTCCTCGGTGCCAGCGTCCTCGGCGGCGTGCTGCTGGCCGGCCTGGTCCTCCCGGCGGCCGGCGCGGTGGGACTCGGGGCGAAGAACGGCGCCGAGGGCTTCCAGAACATCCCCGACGACTTCAAGACCCCGCCGCTCACCCAGGCCACCCAGATCTTCGACGCCAACGGGGGCCTGATCGCCAAGGTCTACGAGCGCGACCGGACAGTCCTCACCGCCGACCAGATGTCCCCGCTGATCCGCCAGGCGCAGGTGGACATCGAGGACGCCCGCTTCTACGAGCACGGCGCGGTCGACCTCAAGGGCGTCCTGCGGGCCGTCACCAAGAACGCCGAGAGCGGCGCCACCGTCCAGGGCGCCTCCACGCTGACCCAGCAGTACGTGAAGAACGTCAACGTGGAGAAGGCCGGGGACGATCCGGAGGCGGTGCGCGAGGCGCAGCGCAAGACGCTCGGCCGCAAGATCCAGGAACTCCGGTACGCCATCAAGCTGGAGGAGGACCTGTCCAAGGACCAGATCCTCACCAACTACCTGAACATCACCTTCTACGGCCACCAGGCGTACGGCATCCAGGCCGCCGCGCAGCGCTACTTCAGCAAGGACGCGAAGGACCTGACCCTGCCCGAGGCGGCGATGCTCGCCGGGCTGGTGCAGAACCCGTCCCAGTACGACCCGAAGCTGCACCCGGTGGCTGCGCAGCGGCGCCGTGACACCGTCATCGACAAGATGGTGGAGAACAAGCACGTCACGGCGGACCAGGCCAAGGAGGCCAAGGCCGCGCCGCTGGGCCTGAACTACAAGGACCCGCAGAACGGTTGCATCACCGCCCAGGCCGGGATGGGCTTCTTCTGCGACTACGTGCGCCACGTGGTCAAGCAGGACCCGGCGTACGGCAAGAGCGCGGCCGAGCGCAAGACGCTGTGGGACACCGGCGGTCTGAACATCTACACCACGCTGGACCCGCAGAAGCAGGCCGCCGCCCAGAACGCCGTCTCCACCAAGGTGTACGTCACCGACCCGGTCTCGGCCGCGATGACGATGGTCGAGCCCGGTACGGGCAAGATCCTGGCGATGGCGCAGACCCGCCCGTACGGCCTGGCCAAGGAGAAGAACGAGACGGTCGTCAACTACAACGTGGACGCGGCGATGGGCGGCGGCGTCGGCTTCCAGCCCGGCTCCAACTTCAAGCCGATCGTGGCCGCCGCGGCCCTGGAGGCCGGCCTGTCGTCGACCCAGCGATACGACGCGCCGAACCGGATGGACTGGCCGACGATGAAGACCTGCGACGGCACCTGGAAGAACCTCAGCAAGGGCAAGAAGGAGGGGACGATCCCCAACGAGTCCGAGTCCGAGAAGGGCCCGTACGAGCTCAAGCAGGCCATGGCGCTGTCGGTGAACACCTACTTCGTGCAGATGGAGCAGGAGATCGGGCTCTGCGCGGTCAAGCAGATGGCCAACAAGCTGGGCGTGGCGGGCAAGGCGGACGGCTCGCCGCTGCAGGAGGTGCCCGCCCTCGGCCTCGGCACCCAGGAGGTCAGCCCGCTGACCATGGCCAACGTCTACGCGACCTTCGCCGCCCGGGGCAGCTACTGCGCACCGATGGCGATCAACCGGATCACCACGGTCGACGGCAAGGACGTGCCGGTGCCGGGCGCGCAGTGCAGTCAGGCGATGTCCGAGGACACCGCCGACGTGATCAACAGCGTGCTGCTCGGGGTGACCGAGAAGGGCGGCACCGCGCGCGACCTCGGCCTGGACGACGGCCGCCAGATCGCCGGCAAGACGGGCACCACGGACGAGAAGAAGTCGGCCTGGTTCACCGGTTACACGGGCAACCTGGCGGGCTCGGTCTGGCTGGGCAGCCCGGGCACCAAGGTGCCGATGCGCAACATCCGGATCGGCGGCAAGTACCAGGCCGAGGTGTTCGGGGCGACCGGACCGGGGCCGATCTGGCAGAAGGCGATGAGCGACGCGGTCCGGAGCATGCCGGAGAAGGAGTTCACCACCGTCTACATCCCGGACCCGCCCAAGCGCGACCCCAACTGCCCCACCGCCGGCGGCTCGGCGGGTTCGGCCACCTGCACCGGCGCCCCCGCCACGGGCAGCCCGGGGAACAACGGCAACCAGGGCAACAACGGGAACAACGGGAACCAGGGCAAGCCGCGCGGCACCGGCCCGACCGGCCGCTCCGCGCCGTCCACCCCGGCGGACCCCGAGGGCCAGTAGCCGAGACCCGGCCGCTCCGACCGGCGGCCGGGCCCGCTCCCGACCGGCCCCGCATGAGTACCCGTACTCATGCGGGGCCGCGCCGCGTCGGCGGACGATGGCGCCATGCCGCACAGCATCCTCGGCGTCCCCGCCGTCCTCTGCCCCTCGGCCGGCTACCTGGCCGGCTACCTGGTGGTCGGCCTGGCCGCCGCCCGTGAGTCGCGCGCCGGGACGGGCGCCACCGGCGCCGTGGCGCAGTGGACGGCGGTGATCTGGACGACGCCGGGCTTCCTGCTCGCGATGACCCTCAACCCGTACCCGGACGGCACCGCCGCCCGTTTCCTCTCCGCGACCGCGCTGGGCGCGGCCGGCAACGCCGTGCTGCTGGTGCTCGCCGCCCACGCCCTGGGGCTGGGGTGACCCGAGCTGGTCACCGCGGTCGCCGCGGTCACCGCGTGCGCCCCGGTCACCGCGTGCGCCCCGGTCGGCACGGTCGTCCCGGCAGTCCCGACCGGCCTATCTCGCCTCGACCGGCTCGCCGCTGTCCTGGTCGAGGTTGAACACCCGCCGGTAGGAGTCGGTCACCACGGTGATCTGTTCCCGACCGGTCCAACTCGCCTCCACCAGCCGGGCGTCGTCCGGGCCCCCGCCGATGTCGGCCAGCGCCCAGCGCCGCGCCTCCCAGCCGTCGCCGGACTCCAGGAGCACCTGCCAGTGCTCGCCCGGCGTCGGCCCGGCGGGGTACGAGCGGTGCACCACCACCAGCGCCCGCTCCGCCCCCGCAGGGGCGGCCTCCCGGCTGCGGGTCTCGGCCGCCGACACCTTGTGCGCGGCCAGCGCGCCGAGCAGGAACACCACCCCGGCGGTGACCGTGACCGACCGGGTGGCCGTCCGCAGGGCGGCGGCCCGCAGGTCGCCCAGCCAGGCGGCCGCGATCAGCGCGGTCAGCGCCGCGCCGAGCAGCAGTTCGGGCCGGTTGAGCAGGTCGGCGACCAGCATCCGGCCGCCCGAGCGGCTCTCCCACTGCCCCTCGGTGTACAGCAGTACGGCGGCCACCCCGCCGGCCGCCAACAGCCGGACCAGGACGCGCCTGGTCCGGGACGTCCGCTTGTCCATCGTCCCCCCGTTCACGGTGTCAGAGTTCGGCGAGCAGCTCGCGGCCCTCCGGCCAGTCGCCCAGTCCGGAGTCGGAGTTGAGGTGCCCGTACGCGCCCGGCTCGACGTACCGGGCGCCCCAGGCCTCGGCGAACGCGCGGGCCCGCCCGGGGGACACCCACGGGTCGTCGGTGGAGGAGACCACCACGGCCGGGAAGGGGAAGGGCTGCAGCGCCACCGGCCGGAAGCCGACCAGTTCCGGCACCTCCGCGGTGTCGATGTCGGCGGGGGCGACCAGTAGCGCGCCCCGGACGGCCGCGGTCCGCGCGGCGGGCGCGGTGGCCACCCAGCGGGCCGCCGTCACGCAGCCGAGGCTGTGGGCGACCAGCACCACCGGGCCCGCGGCGGCGGCCTCCGCGACCGCCGCGTCCACCCGGGCGACCCAGTCCGCCTGCTCCGGGTGGTCCCAGTCCGCCTGCTCGACCCGGCGGAACGTCTCCGAGGCGGCCTCCCAGCGGGTCTGCCAGTGCTCGGGGCCCGAGTTCCCGTAGCCGGGAAGGACGAGGTAGGTGGTGCGGTCCGGCATGGGTTCCTCCGGAGAAGGCGGTGGCGTGCGGGTCGTGGGCAGCAGGAGTCTAGGACCCGGGGCGCGGGGTGCCGAAGCCGGGCGGGTCACCCGGCGCGCACTCCCCGCAACCGGCGCGCGAGCCTCCGTATGCGCCGCCGTACGCCCGGTGCGCCCCGTTGCCAACGACGTGACGGGTGCGCAATTTTTGGACCGGGCCCGGAAGGGCGCCACCGTCGGTGCCCCGTACGGAAACTGAGGTCCGATCACATGGAGGGATGTCGACGATGACACCGAAGATCCTGCTCGTCACCGGGGACGCCGCCGAATCACTGGAGGTGTTCTACCCCTACCAGCGGCTGCGCGAGGAGGGCTACCAGGTCGACATCGCGGCCCCGACCAAGAAGCGCCTGCAGTTCGTGGTGCACGACTTCGTCGAGGGCTACGACACGTACACCGAGAAGCCCGGCTACACCTGGCCCGCCGACATCGCCCTCGCCGACGTCGACCCGGCCGACTACGCGGCCCTGGTCATCCCCGGCGGCCGCGCCCCCGAGTACCTGCGCAACGACCCGGACGTGCAGCGGATCGCGCGGCACTTCTTCACCGGGGACAAGCCCGTCGCGCAGATCTGCCACGGCCCGCTGATCACCGCCGCCGCCGGGGTCCTGGACGGCCGCCGCACCTCGGCCTACCCGGCGCTGGCCCCGGACATCAAGGCCGCGGGCGGCGAGTTCGTCGAGGGCGAGGCCGTCGTCGACGGCCTGGTCGTCTCGGCGCGCGCCTGGCCCGACCACCCGGCGTGGCTGCGGGCCTTCATCGAGGTCCTGCGCAAGCACGCCCCGGTCGCCTGACCCGTCCCGCCCGCCTGACCCGTCCCACCCGGCGGACCGCTCGCGCGCCCGACCGGCGCCGCCCGTCCCGGAGCCGTACCCCGAACCGTCTCGGGGTACGGCTCCGGGGTCGTTCCGGGTCGGACACCGTCCTGCGGAGCGACGGCGGCCGCCCGAATGTCTGAGGCGGCGTCAGAAACACGGTCCCGAAGCCTGGTTGACCGATCCCGCACCCCGGACAGGGAGGCGGACATCACCGCCGCCCCGACCGCCGTCGGGACCGCTCCGACACCCGGGCGCCGCCGCCCTGCGCTGCGCACCGCCGTCGTCGCCGCCGGCTGCGGCGACGCCCACGGCCGGATCTTGGTGCTTCTTCCGCTGGATCAGCGACCGCTGTTAGCGTGCCATCCATGATCAAGGGCAACTTAGCGGGTCGAATAGGCCGGATGGCGGGGGACAGTAGGCCGGAGCGCGTGCTGGTCGCCGCCAGTTTCGTCAACCGAGTCGGCAATGGTCTGTTCAACGCGGCGTCAGCGCTCTACTTCACCTTGGTCGTGGGCCTGCCTGCGGTGCAGGTCGGTGCCGCGCTCACCATTGCCGGAGTGATCGGTCTGTGCGCGGGGATACCGGGCGGGCATCTCGCAGATCGGCGAGGGGCTCGCACGATCATGATGTCGGCCCTCGCGGTCCAGGCCGTGTCGATGGCGGCTCTCGTCCTCGTCGAGAGCTGGGCCGCGCTCACGATCATCGCGACGGTCGACCAGATCGCCGCAGCTGCTGGTGGGGCGGCGTGGGGCGCGCTGGTGGTCCGGGTCGGGGGTGAGCGCCCGGCCCTGTTCCGTGCCAAGCTGCGCACGTTCGTCAACCTGGGCGTCATCCTGGGAACGGTGGGTGCGGGGCTGGCGCTGGCCGCGAACACCCGCGGCGCCTATGTCACGCTGATCCTCGGCAACGCGGCGAGCTTCGCCCTGTGTGCGGTGCTTCTGCTCCTGCTGCCCCGCTATCCGGTACTGGCAGCACCACCGCAACAGCGGCGCTGGCCCGTCCTCGCGGATCGTCCCTTCCTCGCGTTCACCGCCCTCTACGGGGCCATGGGACTGCAGTACCCGGTGGTCTCACTACTCCTGCCGATCTGGATCTCCCAGCACACCGAGGCGCCGCGCTGGACGGTGGCCGCGCTGTTCGCCGTCAACTCCCTGTTCTGTGTGCTGATGCAGACCAGGATCGGCTCGCGTATCGAGACCCCGCACGATGGCGGCCTGGCGTTTCGCACGGCGGGGCTGCTCTTCCTCGTCAGCTGCCCGATGATGGCACTGGCGGCGCACACCCCTGTCTGGGCGGCGGCGGGACTGGTCCTGGCCGCGATCTTCGTCCACAGTCTGGGAGAGGTTTGGGAGTCATCGGCGGCCTTCGCCCTGGGCTTCGGTCTTGCCCCCGACCACGCACAGGGCCAGTACCAAGGTGTCTTCGGTCTCGGCTTCAGCACGGGCCAGGCTCTCGCCCCCGCGATCCTCACCACGGTGGTACTCGGCCTCGGCACGACAGGCTGGCTGCTGCTGGCGGTGTTCTTCGCGGCACTGGGCGCTGTCGGTCCGTCTCTTGCCCGCTGGGGCATGCGGACCCGGCCGCAACCAGGTGGTGCTGCGGAAGTGACGGGATGACCGCGACTCAGGTGTCAGAAGCCTTCTGCCTCGCCGCCCTCGACCGGCTCCGGCGCGTCCGGGCCGCGCAGCGGGCGTAGGGCGCCGGCGGACGGGACGCCGGCGGTGAAGCTGTGGTCGTACAGCGTCTGGCGCCGTTCCGTGTACCTCCTGACCACCGACGGGTCCTCCACGACCGGCTGGAGTGCCGGCTGCCGGGCATCGTGCCGAACAGCACCGCGGTCGCCGTCCGGCAGCTGCTCGACCACACCAGCGGCGTCGCCGACTGCACCCAGGACCCGGCCTTCGACCGCCGCCGCCCGGAGTGGCTCTCCGGCGGCCGCTACCGGCACTACGCCCTCCGGGACCTGGTCGACATCGCCCACCGGTACCCGTCGGCCTTCCCGCCCGGCACCGACTGGCAGTACTCCAACCCCGACCACGTCCTGGTCGGCATGATCATCGAGAAGCTCACCGGCCGCAGCCGGAACGAGGAGGTGACCCGCAGGATCATCCGCCCGCTCGGCCTCACCGGCACCTCGATGCCCGGCGACTCGCCCGTCGTCCCCGGCCCCCACGCCCACGGCTACGACAAGGCGGACACCGGCCCGGCCGACGTCACCCTGCTCAACCCCTCCATGGTGGGGTCGTCCGGCGCCGGCATCTCCACCACCGCCGACCTGACCACCCTCCTTGCGGCCCCGTTCGGCGGACGCCTGCTGCGCCCGGCCGAACTCGCCGCCATGGAGCAGACCACCACCCACGGCGACGGCCGGTCCTACGGTCTCGGCCTGCAGCGGGTCGACACCCCTGCGGCACCCTCTGGGGCCCACTCCGGCGGTTTCCCCGGCTACGTCACGATGGTGGTCGGATCGGCGGCCGGCAGGCGGCAGTACGCCGGGAGCACCACCATCGACGACACGCCGGACCCGGCCGCCGCCGTCGCCGCCTGGGACGAGGTGACCACGACCGCGCTGTGCGGACCCCAGCCCGCCGCCCCCGCACCCACCTCCGCCCCCGTGCCCGCCCCCGCACCCCTGCCCGACCTCGCCCGCACGCTGTGGTGACCGACCCCCTACGCTGACCGGCGACACCACGGCCCACCGTCACCAGGAGGACGAGACATGGCAGAGCCGCTGATCGCCGCAGTCGGGGGCAAGGCGCCCGCCGTCGACCCGGACGCCTTCGTCGCGCCGAACGCCGTCGTGATCGGGGACGTGACGGTCGGCGCGGGCGCGAGCATCTGGTACGGCGCGGTGCTGCGCGGCGACGCCGAGTCGATCAGCGTCGGCGCGGGGAGCAACATCCAGGACAACTGCACCCTGCACGCCGACCCCGGCTTCCCCCTGGTGGTCGGCGAGCGGATCTCGGTCGGCCACAACGCGGTGCTGCACGGTTGCACGGTCGAGGACGACGTCCTGGTGGGCATGAACGCCACGGTGCTGAACGGCGCCCGGATCGGCACCGGCTCGCTGGTCGCGGCCGGCGCGGTCGTCCCGCAGGGCATGGTGGTCCCGCCCGGCTCGCTGGTCGCGGGCGTCCCGGCGAAGGTCCGTCGGGAGCTGAGCGAGGAGGAGCGGAGCGGCATCGAGGCCAACGGCGAGGGCTACCGGCTGCTCGCCGACGCCCACCGGGACATCGAGAGGCGGTAGCTCCCGGTCCTCGACAGCTCCGGTCCTCGACAGTTCCGGTCCTCGGTAGCCCCCGGTCCTCGGACCCCGGCCGTCCGGGCGGACGACGGAGGGTCGACCACGGACCCTAGACCCCGGTCACCGCGGCAGGGGCCGGCGCAGGGGCGGCCGGCTCCGCGGCCACAGATGCGGGCCGCCGGCGGTCGGCCGCCCAGGCGAGCACCGCGACCAGCGCGCCCGAGGCGGCCAGGCCCGCGCCCACCAGGGTCGGCGAGGTCCAGCCGAGTCCGGCGTCCAGCGCCAGCCCGCCGAAGTAGGCGCCCTGGGCGTTGGCCAGGTTGAAGGCGCCCTGCACGGTCGCGGAGGCCAGCGTCGGCGCGCTGCGGGCCTTCTGCAGCACCAGGGTCTGCACCGCCGGCACGATCGCGAAGCCGAACAGCCCGATCAGCACCACCGTCACGGCCGCCGGCCACCGGGCGTGGGCGGTCACCGCGAACAGCGCCAGGGTGGCGGAGAGCAGCACGAAGGCCGCGCAGACGGTCGGCCGCAGGGCCCGGTCGGCGGCGAACCCGCCGAGCACGTTGCCGATCGTCATCCCGACCCCGAACAGCGCCAGCACCAGGGTGACCGAGCCGGTGGCGTACCCGGAGACCTCGGTGAGCAGCGGCGCGATGTAGCTGTAGCAGGCGAAGAAGCCGCCGCAGCCGAACACCACCGTGGCCAGGGCCAGCCACAGCTGCCCGCTGCGGAAGGCCCGCAGCTCGTGCCGCAGCCCGGACTGGGCGGGGGCGGGCAGCTCGGGCACCAGCCGGGCGATGGCGAGCGTCCCGGCGGCGGCGATCAGCACGACCACCAGCATGGTCGCCCGCCAGCCCAGGTGCTGCCCGAGCAGGGTCGCGGCCGGGACACCGACGATGTTGGCGACGGTCAGCCCGGAGAACATCACGGCCACCGCCCGGGCCCGCCGGTCGGGCGCGACCAGCTCGGCCGCGGCGACCGCGCCCGCCCCGAAGAAGGCACCGTGCGGCAGCCCGGTGACCAGTCGCGCGGCGGCCAGCGTCCAGAAGTCCGGTGCCAGCGCGCACAGCAGGTTGCCGGTCGCGAACAGCCCGGCCAGCGCCACCAGGACCGCCTTGCGGGGCCGCCCGGAGGCCGCCACCGTGAGCAGCGGCGCGCCGATCACGACGCCCAGCGCGTACGCGGAGATCAGCCAGCCCGCCTGCGGGATGGAGACGTGGAGGTCGTCGGCGACCTGGGGGAGCAGCCCCATGGCGGCGAACTCGGTGGTGCCGATGGCGAACGCGGTGACGGCCAGCGCGAGCAGCGCGAGAGGCAAGGCGGTGACTCCGGGGTGATGCCGACGACCGGGGAGCGCGCGGCGGACGAATTCGTTCGCCCGGCATCCTAATCCTGCCGGATGACGCCCCCGTGAGGAGTGCGTGACGATAGGGGGTCGCCAGTACGGCCCGCGCGCGCGAGACTGGGGGCATGTGCCGCAACATCAAGACGCTGCGACCGCCCGTGACGCCCGACGCCGACGAGGACGACTTCCGGGCCGCCGCGCTGCAGTACGTCCGCAAGGTGTCCGGGTTCCGCGCCCCGGCGGCGCACAACCGGGAGGCCTTCGACCGGGCCGTGGACGCGGTGGCGGAGGCCACCGCCCGGCTGCTCGGCGAGCTGGAGGTCCGCGGCTCGCACGCCCGGGCCGCCGAGGCCGCAGCCGGGTGACGGGCCCGGTGCGGCCCGCAGCGGACGCCGACGGCGGCCCGCGACACCCGCCGACAGGGAGCAGGAACCGGTGATGAACCCCGCCCAGCGTTATGCCCTCACCTTTCCCGGCAACCCCGGTACCCAGGCCCCGCAGGACGTCGTCGTGGTCACCCGCACCAGCGCGACCGGCCCGGGCGGCCACCCGGTGTACGAGGACGACAGCGGCATCGTCCGCGCCGAGATCAGTGACTCCGGCGAGGTCCGGATGCTCGCCAGCGGCGGCCACCAGAGCCCGCACCTGCCGGTCCACGCCCACCCGCTGCCCTGACCGCCCGCTGCCCTGGCCGCCCTCCGTCCCGCCCGCCAGCTGCGCCGCCCGCCCGCTGCGCCGACCCGGCGCCGGCCCGACCGCCCGACCGCCCGGTTTCCCGGTTTCCCGATTCCCCGGACCGCCGGTCGGGGTGATCGTCCGTGGGGCACAATCACCGCATGACCACAGCGAGTTGGCAGGGCGTCGTGATCGCCGAGAGCGCGGACACCGTCGTCGTCGAGGGCAACCACTACTTCCCGGCCGAATCGGTCCGCACCGAGTACCTGCGGCCCTCCGGGACCACCACGGTGTGCGGCTGGAAGGGCACCGCCGGCTACTGGACCGTCGAGGTGGACGGGCGGACCAACCCCGACGCGGCCTGGTTCTACACCGACCCGAAGCCGGAGGCGGAGCACGTGCGCGGCCGGGTGGCGTTCTGGCGCGGCGTGCAGATCACCGCGTAGCGCCCGGCCCGGGCGGGTACGTGATCCGCATGGCAGTCTTCCGCAGACCGCGGCGCTCGCCGCCGACCCCCGAGCCGGACCTGGGCGAACAGCTCGCCGAACTGGTCGAGGAGGCCGAGCAGCCCGTCGACGAGGGGCCGGCCGCCGCGTACGAGGCCGGGCAGCGCGGGCGCGGCCGGGCCGTGGTCGCGCACACCGCCCGGCTGCTCGGCAGCGGCGGCCGGGCCGCCAAGGGCGCGGCCAGGGGCGCCGCGTACGGCGGCCGGGCCCTCACCGAGCAGCTGGTGCGGGCCGCGCCGCGGATCCCGGTGCGCGACCTGGCCACCCTGCGGGCGCAGCACCCGGGCGCGGGCTTCCCGGAGCAGCTGGCCGACCTGCTGGTCACCGGCGCCGTCCGGGCCTCCGGCGCGCTCGGCGCGGGCGTCGGTGCGGCGGCGATGAT
This sequence comes from Kitasatospora sp. NPDC059599, assembly GCF_042735125.1. Classification (NCBI taxonomy): domain Bacteria; kingdom Bacillati; phylum Actinomycetota; class Actinomycetes; order Kitasatosporales; family Streptomycetaceae; genus Kitasatospora; species Kitasatospora sp. NPDC059599. The sequence continues at coordinate 16,195 of NZ_JBHWCL010000145.1, forward strand.
GCCGGTGCCGCCCGCGATGCCGGTCGAGATCGCGGCCGAGACGATCGCGGTGGCGGCCGTGGAGATCAAGCTGATCGCCGAGCTGCACGAGGTCTACGGCGTCCCGGCGCAGGGCACCGCGACCCAGCGCGCCGGCGCCTACCTGGGCGCGTGGGCCAACCGTCGCGGGATCGACGCGACGCTGCTGGTGCGCCCGGCGGGCTTCGCCGCGCTGGCGATCGGCGCGGAGGTGCGCCAGCAGGTGCGCCGCCGACTGACCCGCAGCTCGCTGCGCCACCTGCCCTCGGTGACCCCGCTGCTGGTCGGCGCGGGCATCGGCGCCACCATGAACCGCCGCGAGACCCGCCGGCTCGCCGACGAGGTCCGGGCGGACCTGCGCGAGCGCCGGCCGGCGAGCTGGACCTACTGGACCACGGCCGCGCCGGTGGTGAAGGGCGAGACGGTGGGGAAGCGGGGAACGGTGGTGAAGGGCGAGTCGACGGGGAAGGGCGGAACGGCGGCGGCGGACGGGGCGGTGCCGGAGGACGAGGCCCCGTAGGACCGGCTGCCCCGGCACCGCCCGGAGCCTAGGTCGTCAGCGGCGGCGGGGCGCTGGCACCCCTGCCCGTTTTCACGCCGTTCACCATCGCCTGGTGGATGGCCCGCGCGGTGATCTCGTCGGCGGCCGGCACCGGACTGCCGGACACCGTGTACCAGTCCAGCGCGCCGGTGTACTGGACGGTCAGCCGCGCCTCGCCGTCCACCCAGGTGGTGTGCACGGTGAGGTCGCCGGAGATCGGGCCGACCTCGGCGGTGGTGACACCGCCGGGGCCGCTGATGATGGATTGGGTGGTCCAGGTCGCCCACGACGCGCGCGGGTCCGCGGGCGGTCGGGCCTGCCGATGGCCTTGGTCGTGTTCGGTCATGCGCCTATCCTCCCCCGCCGGTGATTCGCCACCAGGGCAGCGACACCTGCGGTCGCGGCGACCGCCCGGTCCCACCGGGCGGTCGAGTCGGTACGGTGGACGGTCAGTCGAGCCGGCCGGGTGCGTCCGGCACGGTGTCGCCCTCCGCCTGCGAGGTGTCCTGTGCGTGCAGGTTCTGCATCGAGGTGATGCCCTCCTCGGGGTCCGCGGCGCGGATGTCCTCGTCGCGGTCGGTGCTCACCTCGGACCGTTCGCTCATGTCGGTCATCGCGGGCTCCGTCTCCTCGGCCGGTCCGGCGGGCCGGGCGGCGGGTGCGGCCGGGCCGGGTGTCTCTTCGCCCTTCCAGCCTGCCTCCGCCCCGTCGCCGGGGCCAGCCGGGTGAGCGGAGTCCCGCGTTCCGGCGGCCGGATCCGGACCGGGTGACGTCACCAGGTCACGGGCAGTGACCGCATGCCGTAGATGAACGAGTCCGTGCGGAAGGCCGCCGTGCCGGGCGGGCCGGCCGGCCGCAGTCCGGGCAGCCGCCGGAACAGGGTGGCCAGGGCGATCTGCAGCTCGGCACGGGCCAGCGGCTGGCCCAGGCACTGGTGCACGCCGAAGCCGAAGGCCATGTGCCGCCGGGCGTCCCGGTCCAGGTCCAGTTCGTCGACCTGCCCGGGCCCGCTGCCGCCGAACACCGTCCCGTCCCGGTTGGCGGTGGAGATCATCGCGATCACGCCCTCGCCGGCCCTGACCGTCGTGCCGCCCAGCTCGACGTCCTCCAGGGCCACCCGGGGCAGGCCGGTGTGCACGATGGTGAGGTGGCGCAGCAACTCCTCCACCGCGCCGGGCACCGCGGCCGGGTCGGCCAGCCTGGCGGCCTGTTCTGGCCGGTCCAGGAGCAGGGCGGTGGAGAGCGAGATCATGTTCGCGGTGGTCTCGTGGCCGGCGATCAGCAGCAGGATGCCGGTGCCCGCGGCGTCGCGCGGGGTGAGGTCGTCCCGGGCGGCGAGCCGGCTGAGGATGTCGTCCTCCGGCTGCTCCCGTTTGCGGGCCGCCAGTTCGCTCAGGTAGTCGAGCATCTCGTCCTGGGCCGCGGAGAGCTGCTCCGGGGTACTGGTGTTGTTGAGCAGGGTCCGGCTGACACCCTGGAAGAACTCCCGGTCCTCGTACGGGACGCCGAGCAGCAGGCAGATCACCAGGGAGGGGACCGGCAGGGCGAAGTCGGGGACCAGGTCGGCCTCGGTCCGGCCCTCGGTCATCCGGTCCAGGGCGTCGTCGACGATCCGCTGGACGGCCGGGCGCATCGCCTCGACCCGCTTGACCAGGAAGTCCCCGGTGACCATCCGTCGTAGCCGGGCGTGCTCGGGGTCGTCGAGGCGCAGGAAGCTCGGGTTCTCGGTGATCAGCTTCCGGATGCCGGGGACCAGGAGCGGGAAGTTCGGGTGGCGGGCGTCCGCGCTGAACCGGCGGTCGGACAGGACGGTGCGGACCTCGGCGTAGCCGGTGGCCAGCCAGCAGGACTCGCCTCCGGGCAGGTCGGCGCGGGTGAGGGGTCCGGCGCCGGCGGCCTCGGTGTAGGCGGGCGGCGGGCCGAACGGGCAGGCGGCGGAGTGCGGGGCGGGAATCGGGACGGCGGTGGTGGGCGTGCTCGTCAAGGTGGGGTCTCCTTGCGTCGCGGTGTTCTCCGGTGGGGGTGGGGTGCCGGGCGGTCCACCGGCTGCGCGGCCGTCCGTCGGAGACGGTGCGGTGACGGCGGTGAAAGCGGCCCGTCGGTGGTGGTCCGTCGGTGGTGGTCCCGCGGTGGGGGCGTCAGCCGTCGATCTCGGCGGGCTCGTCCTCGGTGACGGTGATCGCGCCGCCCGGGCAGAGCTGGGCGGCCAGTCGCAGATCGGCGAACTGCGAGGGCAGGAAGGTGGTCTGACGGAGTCTCACCAGGCTGTCCTCGTCGTCCTGGTCGAACACCTCGGGAACGTTCATGACGCACATCCCGGAGCTGCAGCAGCGGTCCCGGTCGACGCTCACCCGCATGGTCGGGCACCTCTCGCCAGTGCGCCGCCGGCTGCCCGGCGGCTGCCTCTCGTTGTCATTGCCAACCTAACCGCCGCTGTTCCGTCCACGGAGGGTGCGGTGCGGGATCGTCGAGAATGGCCGATTCGGTCCCTGTTCCGGCGCCCGGGCGCCGCCGCAGGTTTGAATTGACGTCACCCCGACAAGCGGTGGCCGGGCCGTCCCGGACACGGGATCAGGAGGACAGCCCCTCGGCGGCGGCGATCTCCCGCACGGTTGCGACGGTGTCGGCCTCGGCGGCTGCCTTGTCCGGCCGGTAGCGCACCACCCGGGCGAACCGCAGGGCGAGCCCCGCCGGGTAGCGGGAGCTGCGCTGCAGACCGTCGAAGGCGATCTCGACCACCAGTTCCGGACGGACCCGCACCGTCCAGGCGTCCCGCTCGGTCTCCCGGGCCAGCAGTTCGGTGGTCTGCCGGGCCAGAGTCTCGTCGGTCAGGCCCTTGAAGGTCTTGCCCAGCATCACCCACGGGCCGAGCCCCGGCTCACCCGCCGCCCGGGCACCCAGGTGCAGGTTGCTGAGGAACCCGCGCCGCCGCCCGCTGCCCCACTCGGCGGCCAGCACGACCAGGTCCAGGGTGTGTCGGGGCTTCACCTTGATCCAGCCGATCCCGCGCCGCCCGGCCGCGTACGGGGCCGCCGGGTCCTTCACCAGGACGCCCTCGTGGCCGAGGGCCAGCGTGTCGCGGAAGAAGGCCAGCGCCCGCCCGGGATCCCCGGTCTCGGTGCGCGCCACCCGCAGATCCGGCGGCGCCGACCCGGCCAGCGCAGCCCAGCGCTCCCGGCCCGGACGATCCACCAGGTCCTCGCCGTCCCGGTGCAGCAGGTCGAAGAAGTGGACGCTGAGCGGGACTTCGGCGCGCAGCCGCTCCGTGTCCCGCCGGGCGGCGGCGCGCGCCGCAGTCTCCTGGAACGGGCGCGGCCGCCCGTCGGGACCGAGCGCGATCGCCTCGCCGTCCAGCACCGCCGAGCGCAGCGGCAGCGCCAGCGCGGCCTGCACCACCTCGGGGACGCGCGCGGTGATGTCGTCCAGGCTCCGGGTGAACACGGCGACCTCGCCGCCGTCCCGGTGCACCTGCACCCGGATACCGTCCAGCTTCCACTCCAGTGCGGCCGGGCCGGTGCGCTCCAGTGCCGAGGCCACGTCCGGTGCGGAGGCGGCCAACATCGGGCGCACCGGTCGTCCGACCTCCAGCCGGAACGCCGCCAGGGCGTCCGCCCCACCGGTCAGTGCGGCCTGCGCCACCGCGCGCGCCGAGCCCCGGAACATCAGCGCCCGCCGCACAGCCGAGGCCGGGACCCCTGCCGCCTGCGCCACGGCGTCCCCGACCACCGCGTCCAACGCCCCCTGTCGCAGGTCCCCGACCAGCACTGCCCGCAGGAAGCCCTGCTCCGCCCCGGTCGCCCGGGCGAACAGCCCGTGCAACAGCCGGCGCCGCTCCGCCTGCGCCCCGGCCCCGTGCACCCCCGCGATCCGCTCCAGCTCCCGCTCCACCTCCCGCACCCCGAGCGACGCCTCGCCGGTCGGCGCCGGCAGCCCCCGCAGCGCCGCGGGCCCGACCCCGGTCCGCAGCCGCTGCGACTCCCCGGACAGCAACGCCACCGCCGCCGGCGCCTCCACCGGCCCCGCCTCGCTCAGGTAGCCGGCCAGCAGACCCGTCTTCGCCCGCCGCCCCGGCTCCGCCGCCACCGCCCGCGACACCTCCGCCAACCGCAGCAACCCCGCCACACCACCACCTCCTTCCTCCAGCATCGGCGCCCCCGGCGGCCCGCGCCTCAGCAGCGCCGCAGGAGGGCGCTCCGGTGTGGCGACGAGGGGGGGTGACGGGCCGGACGGCGGTCGGGCCGGGGCCGGAGCGGGGCCGGAGCCGTCCGAAGCGGGGCCGGAGCGAGCGGTCCGGCGGGCTCCGCCGCCGCGTTTCCCGAGGCGATCGACGCCTGGGGCGCGCGCGGTGGCGGCCCGGGACTGGTCCGCACCCCGTGTGACATCGGCACGGGCGCACGCTGCCGGGCGTTCACCCGGGCCTCCACCGCGAGCTCTGTCCCCCTCGGCCTCACCACGCGCGGGGCCCGCTGCGCAGGGTCCGGGCGGTAGCCGGTCGCGGCCTCCGGCTCCGGCTCCGGGGCCGGGCCGGGGTCGTCGGTCTGCCGTCCAGCGGAGTGCCCGCGACGTCCGGGTGACGCCGGAGAGCACCCGGCCGCCGGGCACCGGGCATCGGGCGAGCGCCCCTTGCCGCGATACCTGGCGGCGGGGGCACCCCGGGCAGACGGATCCGGCCTCGGCGCGGGTCCGGTGCCGGGACGGGTCCGGTGCCGCTCGGTTTCCAAGCGCCGGAGTGGAGCGGGCGGCCGTCGGTCTTGGCCGGGGTGGTGATCGGATCCGGGCCGACGGGACGTCATGCTGGGCACGCCCGTCGAGCCGTGACCCCGAGGAGACCGAGATGAGCAGCACCCCCGCCGACCGCTGGAGCGTCGGCGCGCCCGAGGCCGACGACTTCGCCGCCTGGCGCGAACTCTTCCGCGGGTACTGCGACTTCTACCGGGTGCCGTGCCCGGAGGAGAAGGCTGCGCTGGTGTGGTCCTGGCTCACCGACGAGGACCACGAGCTGTCGGGGCTGCTGGTGCGGGACGGCGACGGGCGGCCGGTCGGGCTCGCCCACTACCGGCCGTTCGCCAGGCCCCTGCACGGGGCCGTCGGCTGCTTCCTGGACGACCTCTTCGTCGCGCCGGACGTGCGGGGCGGCGGCGCGGTGGACCTGCTGCTGGCCGGGTTGCGGGAGATCGCCGCCGAGCGAGGCTGGAACACCGTCCGCTGGATCACCTCGGAGACCAACTACCGGGCGCGTGGAAAGTACGACCGGGTCGCCACCCGGACGCAGTTCCTGACCTACGACATGGCCCCGGACGCCCCGGTGCGCTGACGCGGCGACCGGGCCGCCGGACATTCGTTCGGACTTTCTGTTATCGGCGCGTCGCCGGGGGGTCTCCCAGGTGTCGGCACCCGACCAGCCGACCCGGAAACAGGAAGCGTGACCACGTGAACAGCGACGACAGGACGACCATCCTCCCGGCCACCGGCGGCGACGGCGGCGCGGATGGCGCCCACGGCCGGTCCGGTGGCCGGGCCGCGCGGCGGGCCGCCGACCGGCACGCGGGCCAGGGCCGCCGGGGTCGCCGGCGCGGTGGGTTCGTGCCGGTCACCGCGGTGGTCGCGGCCGTGGCCGGGACCGGGCTGATCGCCGCGCTGGCGGGCGCCGGGTACGCCGCGTACGGCGGCAAGCAGTCAGACCGGGACACGATGGGCCAGGCGATGGCCGCCGACGCGCTGATCGCCGCCGAGATCGGCACCCACGAGGGCATCCAGGTCCCCGGCGCCGGGGGAGCGAACCCGGCCGCCGCGGTACCGTCGGCCGGCGCGTCCGCGAGCGACCCGGCGGCGACCCCGAGCGCCTCGGCCACCCCGACCCCCACCGCCTCGGCCACCCCGACGGCCACTGCCACCGCCACCCCGACCCCCACCGCGTCCGCCACGCCCGCCAAGGCGACCGCGAGCGAGACCCGGAGCACCGCGGCCGCGGCGACCTCCGCCAAGCGGACCGCCACCGCGCCCGCCACCCCGGTCGACGGCGGCGCGGCCCCGTCGGACGCCCAGGCGGTCGTGGACCTGGTCAACGCCGAGCGCGCCAAGGCCGGCTGCGGACCGGTCGCGTCCGAACCGCGACTGGCCACGGCGGCCCAGTCGCACAGCGACGACATGGCCAACCGCAACTACTTCGATCACGCGAGCCCCGAGGGCTACCACGCCGACCACCGGATCGAGGCCACCGGCTACCGGTGGAGCACCTGGGGCGAGAACATAGCCCGGGGCCAGAAGGACCCGGCGGCCGTGATGGACGCCTGGATGAACAGCCCCGGCCACCGGGCCAACATCCTGAACTGCGCGTTCAAGCAGCTCGGCGTGGGTGTGCGGACCGGGTCCGGCGGCCCGTGGTGGACCCAGGTCTTCGCCGCCCCGGCCTGACCGACCCCGGCCCGAGCCGCCCCGGCCCCCCGTTTCGACCGGAACCGCACCGGCCCGCCTGACCCGACCTGACCCGAACACACCTGACCCGAACAGACCGACCCGAGCAGACCCGTAGCCCGGCCCGATCCGGGCTCCGGGCCGGGCCGATTTTCCGATTCCGCGCACATTGTTGTTATCTGATCACTCCCCACAGGTCTCCGAGGAGGCAGCGGCGGACGGAAACACGGCAAGACGGAGTGCGGACCATGAACGCTGATGTGCAGAACAGGACCGGAAGCACCCTGGTGCTCGCGGCGCAGGCCGGCGACCGGCAGGCCCAGGAGGCGCTGGTCGCCGCCTGGTTGCCGCTCGTCTACAACGTCGCGGGCCGCGCCCTCGGCGGCCACGCGGACGTGGACGACGTCGCGCAGGAGACCATGATCCGGGCGCTGGACGGTCTGGACGGGCTCCGTGACCCGGACTCGTTCCGCTCGTGGCTGGTCGCCATCACCATGAACCAGGTCCGCCGTCGTCACGCCGCCGGTCTGCAGCAGGCCGTCGGCGGGCTGGACGAGACCTGGGAGGTCGCCGACCCCAGGGCCGACTTCACCGACCTCACCATCCTGCGGCTCGGCCTCTCCGGCCAGCGCCGGGAGGTCGCCGAAGCGACCCGCTGGCTCGACCCGGACGACCGCGAACTGCTCGCCCTGTGGTGGCTGGAGGCCGCGGGCGACCTCACCCGCGCCGAACTCGCCGAGTCCCTCGACCTGAGCCCCGCGCACACCGCCGTCCGCGTCCAGCGGATGAAGAAGCAGCTCGAAGCCGGCCGCGTCGTCGTCCGCGCCCTCAGCGCCTACCCCCGCTGCCCCGAACTGACCGAGCTCACCGCCGGTTTCGACGGCACCCCGAACTCGGTCTGGCGCAAGCGCATCGCCCGTCACATCCGCAGCTGCGCCGGCTGCGACGGCCTCGGCCGTGACCTCTTCCCCGCCGAAGGACTGCTGGCCGGCCTCGCCCTGGTGCCGATCCCGCACGGCTCGCCCCTCCTGCTGCACTTCCAGCACACCGCGGCCGCCGCCGCCCAGACCGCCGCCACCGGAGCCGGTTCGGGCGCGGGCCTGGGGGGCGGTTCCGGCGCGCACGCCGGTGCGGGAGGACACGGCGGCTGGGCCGGCACCGCGGCCCGCAAGGCCGTCCTGGTGAGCGGCGCGGCCGCGGCGGTGGCCGTGACCACCCTCGCGCTGGTCTGGCCGCAACACGGTGAGCCTCCGCTGCCGACCGCCCCGGAGCCGACCGCCCCGGCGGCCGCCCAGGACACCCCGACCGTCGCCGCCGCGCCCGTGGCCGTGGTCCCGACGCCGGTGCCCACACCGACGCCCACGGAGACCCCCACCCCGACGTCGACCCCCACGCCGACCCCGACCCCGACCCGCGTGGTCACCGCCGCACCGGTGCCCAACCAGGAGCGCCAGCTGGTGGACCTGATCAACGCCGAGCGGGCCAAGGCGGGTTGCGCACCCCTGCGGATCGACCCCCGGCTGCACACCGCCGCCCAGAAGCACGCGGACGACATGGCCACCCGCGGCTTCTTCGACCACGTCAACCCGGACGGCGTCCGCGCCGACGCCCGGATCACCGCCGCCGGCTACCGGTGGTCGCAGTGGGGCGAGAACCTCGACCGGGGCACGGCCAGCCCGGCCACGGTCTTCACCCACTGGATGGACGGCGGCATCCACCAGTCGAACATGCTGGACTGCGGCTTCAAGGACATCGGCGTGGGCCTCGCCACCAGTCAGGCCGGCATCCCGTACTGGACCCAGGACCTCGGAGCGCCGATGTCCTGAACGGGCGGGTTCCGTCGTGTGGCGCCTCGGCCGCGCACGGCCCGGAGCGAGCCGGGCCGGCTCCGGGCCGGTGGGCGGGACTAGGCGGGGGTGACCCCGACCAGCCCGTTCGCCGGTCCGGTCACGAAGCCCGTGGGCTGCCCGACGACACCGCCGGCGTCGCCGACCTGGCCGGGCAGCACGTCGGGCGCGCTGCTGAGCGACCCGGGCAGGCCCTCCTGGCCGCCCACGGCGCTGGCGTGCGCACTCGGCGCGGTGAGGGAGGCCACGACACCCACGGCGAGCGAGGCGACGGCGAGCATGCTGCGCTTCTTCATGGCCGGTTCAACTCCGAACGCGACGAGGAGTCACGGGTGGGTCACGCAACTCGCACTCCTCCCCTTCGGGCACATCAGCGGCACTACCGTCATCCCACTCGAAAG
>NZ_JBHWCL010000146.1:0-25282 GCF_042735125.1 Kitasatospora sp. NPDC059599
CCACCATCCACCCCCCCACCCGCCTCCCGGCGGGTGCCCGCCCCCGCCCTCACGGCGTGCCGCCCGCCAGGCGGCACGCGGCGCTGGTGGGGCAGGACGAATGACCTGCCGGAAGCGAGAGGACCCCGTCCTACCGAAGACTCGGGCAGAGTCCTGTGCCCGAACGCCACAACCGGCGACATGCACCCACCTTGACCGCCCGCAGACGTAGACGGTGAAGCGGATGTCGTCGCCGCGCAGTTACAGGCGCGTCGCTCCGTGTTCCAGGTAGACGGTCTCTGACTTCGCCCTGGCGACGCAGGCCGCGTGGACGCGGCGGGCGAGGCGCGGGATGAGGAGTGCGTCGAACTGGTCGGTGGTGTGGAAGGCATACTCGCCGATCTCCACCTGGTCGACGGTGATGTTGTCGAGCTCGCCAGTCGGGAGGACGCCGCCGTCGAAGACGAAGAGGAGCTTGTCGCCCTCGGTGGCATGGGGTGCCCAGTCGGCGACAAGCAGGCGGCCGATCGGCGGAGTGATACCGAGTTCCTCCTTGACCTCCCGGGCCGCGCCCTCGCTCGGGGTCTCCCCGGTGTGCAGGTAGCCGCCGGGGATCTCCCAGCCCGGCTTGTAGGTCGGCTTCACGAGGAGGACGCGGTCGTCCTCGTCGAAGAAGAGCACCCCCGCGGCGGAGCGGGGCTGGGCCACAACCTCGTGGGACTGGGAGTCGCTCATGGCGACGACTGTAGCCGCCCAGCCGCGTCACGCGACGATCTGGAGCCGCTGCGCGACGCCTGCCAGCAAGTAGCTGGACTTCCCGTGCTGTTGGCGGACCCAGTCGGCCAACAGGTGTCGGGGGATGAAGTGGTAGCGGACCTGCTCGGGCCGGTTCCTCGGCGTCCAGTACGAGCGCGAGAGCTTCGTCCATGCAGTTCTGCGCGCTGTAGGCGCGGGCGATTTTCGAGTGCGTGCCGCACTCGGCCCGCCGCCCCAGGCTCAGTGGATCGGGCGGATCATCGCGGTCAGCCGGGGCGAGTCCGGAGAGGGCTGTTGCGCGTTGAACGCCTGGTAGCCCCAGGTCTCGTAGAGCCGCTGGACCTTGCCGTCCCCTGCGAGCGGGTTGACCAGAAGGGTGACACGCTCCTCGGGCCGGCGGCGCAGCAGGCCGTCGTGGATCCGGCGGGCGGCACCCGTGCCCCGCCACGGGATCCGGACGCCGATCTCCTTGATGGCCAGAGCCGGGGCCTCTGTGTAGCCGTCCGGAAGGGGCTCGGTCATGCGCGTCCAATATCGGTCGCCCGCCTCGATCGTGTTGCCGTAGGCGTACCCGACCGGTACCTCGCCGTCATAGCCGACGACGAGCTCGAAGCCGGGCTCGGTGGCATGCCGATCGAAGCGTTCGACGAACACGTCGACGCGGTAGTTCGGCAGGTGCAGCAGAGGGGCCCGCACATCGGTGTACACGTCCAGCAGGTCCTGCCGGGCCTCGGGGGGCAGGATGGTGTGGTGGCGGAGTTCGACGGTCACGCGGTGGTCCTCCAGGTGTTGTGGGCGTACGCCGTCCAAGTACGGTCCGAGCCGCTGCCGCCGGCCAGCTGGTGCAGCGAGGTGCCGAAGGCGGCCAGCATCCGGGTGACGCGGGGGTGCTCGGAGTCCTCGGCCGGGACGGACATCGCGGTGGCGACCGCGGGCTCCAGATCGCCTGCCCTAGCTGGGCCCGGGCGAGCCGGACGGTGGTGATCGCGCGGGACCGCTGCATGGTGTCACGCCGCTGGGCGATGCTGCGGTGTGCGTGTGCTTCTGCGTCCTCCCAGTTCGCGGCCGCGAGGTGGGCGGCAAGGGCGAGGGAGTCCAGTTCGGACTGATCGTAGAAGGCGGTGATCCACACTGGTCGGGAGACACCGAGGTCGGCGCGGTTGAGAGCGTCCTGTGCGTGCCCAATGGACCGGCGGACCGCATTGGAGTCCCCGGTCAGGCCGTGGATCGCCGCATGGCGGGCGTGTCCGAGGGAGGCGAACAGCGGGTCGCGTCGGGCGATCGGCAGGCTGCGGGCGACCTCATTGGCGGCGAGCGCGTCGCCTGTCTGCCCGAGGTGCCGGTACAGGCTCCCCGCGTGGGACCAGATTCGGAACTGGATACCGGAGTCGCCGGACATCGCCGCGAGGGTGGCAGCCTTCTGGTGGTGTTTGAGGGCGGCGCCGAAGCGACGGCCATCGATCGCGGCCCACATCGCCGAGGACATGAACGATGCCGCGCACGCGTACAGCTGGGCCCGGACCCGCTGGGTCGCGGTGCCGTTCTTCTGCAGGTTGAGGGCTTCCTCGGCGAGCGCGGTCGCCTTGGTCTCGATGCTGAGCCGACCGCCATGGCGGTGGTCGCTGGCGATGACCTCGGCGAAGCGGGTCTGCAGTCTCCGCACGTCACCGATCCCGATCCGGCCGCTCGATGCCACGGCAGGGGGACTCGTGAGCACGGTCACGGCCGCACCTCCGGCCGCCGCTATGAAGTCGCGTCGCCTCACGTCGTCCTCCGGTGTGGTGCGAGCCCGCCCGGTCGGGACGAAGCCCAGGTCTTCGGGCGTACATGCGAACACTGCCCTGAGTGCGAGGCGGATCTTCACCGGCGGCCACCGGGTCGCACCGGTCAGCCAGTTGTGCACCGTGCGCTCTGACACGGAGCCGGGTTTCCCCGTGAGGGTCCTGATCTCGGTGTTCACTTCGTGCGCCAACTCGGCCTTCGTCATCCGGCGTTCGGCCATCCGGAGGCGGAGCGGAACGTTAGCCACCATGCGATCAACGTAGTCGTGTTGTCACGTGCCGTGCAGGGGGTCGAGTAATGAGACGGTCAAGTTTTCCGGTCGGGCTGGGACCACGGTGCTGTCAACTTTGCCTCACCATCTGGCACGTGACGGTCGTTCACTGTTTGCACGCCGCTCGGCCCCGGGCGGTTCCAGCGCGGGATCCCGTCCCGTGAACGGCCCTGCGCCGGCCCAGTCTCCGCCCTTGGAGGGGCAGCATGATGCATTCCCCGGCCCGATATCGGCGCCGCATCGCCCGTCGTCCGAGGACGGTCGTTCTCCAGGCGGACCCTTTCTGCAACCTGGACTGCACCTACTGCTACCTGCCCGACCGCAAGCGGCGGGCCCCGATGCCGGTCGCGATCGCCGAGGCGGTGGCCCGTTCCGTCGCCGAGTTCGCCGTTGCCGCATCGCCGGAGCCGGTCGAGGTGGTCTGGCACGCCGGCGAGCCGCTGGCCGTCGGCCGCACGCGGCTCGCGGAGCTGCTGGCCCCGTTCGAGCCGTTGCGGCAGGCCGGGTTGGTCGAGCACTCGGTGCAGACCAACGCCGCACTGATCACCCCGGCCTGGTGCGACTTCCTCGCCGCGTACGGCTTCCGTGTCGGGGTCAGCATCGACGGCCCGGCCACCCTCAACCGCCGGCGCGTGGACTGGGCCGGCCACCAGGCCTTCGACCGGATCATGAAGGGCGTCGGGCAGCTGCGCGAACACGGCATCCGCTTCTCGGTGATCTCCGTCGTCAGCGCGGAGAGCGTCGGAGACCCGGAGACCCTGCTCGACTTCATGGCCGACCTCGGCTGTCACACCGTGGGCCTGAATATGGAGGAGAGGGAGGGCGTCAACACCGATCGCGCAGTGCCCACCGCCGAACAGGCCCGCGAGTTCTGGCACCGCACCATCGCCTGGTCCCGCCGCCACCCCGGCCTGACGATCCGCGAGGTCGACCGACTCGGCGCCTACCTGCGAGCCGTCCGCGACGGCCGCCGGGACGACTGGGACCGCACGCTGATCGACCCGATCCCGACCATCGCCTCCAACGGCGACGTCGTCCTGCTCTCCCCCGAACTCGCCGGGATCACCGACCCGGCCTACGAGAACTTCCGGGCCGGGAACGTCCTGGAGCAGACCATCGGCTCCATGCTGGACCGCGCACACCAGCTCACGTACGTGCGCGAGTTCCTGACCGGCCTGGACGAGTGCGAGGCCACCTGCCAGTTCTTCGGCTTCTGCCGCGGAGCCCAGGCCGGCAATCGCTACTTCGAGAACGGCCGCCTGGACACCACCGAGACGAACTACTGCCGCGTGTCCCGGCAGGCCCTGGTCACCGCCTTGTCCGATACCGTCCGAGAGGAGCAAGCCGCATGACCCTGCTCGAACTCCTGGCCGCCAGCGACACCGCCGTGGTCGCCGACCTCACCGGTGCCGCCGTGGCCGGCCCCACCGCCGACCCGTTCGACAACCGGCCCACCTGGGACAACGCCGGATCGTCGTTCGACAACCGGCCGACCTGGGACAACTGGCCGAACAAGAGCTAGCCGCACCAGCCGAACAGCGCCGGGTCCGCACCGAGCGGTGCGGACCCGGCACCACCCGAGATCGGAGCCCCGTGGACAGCATCACTCTCGGCCGCGTCACCGTGACCCTGCCCCGCCTGAACGAACCCGGCCTCTACCTGTCCAACGTCACCACCCTCGAGTCCGCCCGTGGCCTGGTCCAGGACTTCCAGTACGGCGACGCGGACCTCCGGGACTTGGACCTCGCCGAGACGCGCCTGATCACCGGCCGCGTCGCCGGCCTGCGGGCCGACCGCTTCCGGCTCGACCAGGTCCGCCTCGACTCCGTCGAGTTCGACACCTGCGACCTGGCCACCGCCCGCATCACCGACAGCAAGCTCTCCCGCGTCGTCTTCCGCAACTGCAAGGTCATGGGCGCCGCCGTCACCGGCACGACCTTGGACAACGTCCTGTTCGACAACTGCAAGCTCGACTACTCGACCTTCGAGCAGGTCCGCGCCACCGGCCCGGTCGCCTTCACCAAGTGCGTGCTCGTCGAGGCGTCATTCACCGGCTGCGACCTGAGCAACGCGGTCCTGGACGCCTGCACCCTGCGGCTGACCGAGTTCGGCCGGGGCAAGTACCAGGGCCTCGTCCTGCGAGGCAACGACCTCACCACGCTGCGCGGCGTCGCCAACCTCGCCAAGGTCCTCATCGACCGCACCCAGCAGGCCGAACTCGCCGAAGCCCTGATCGCCGAACTCGACGTGACCTTCGCAGACACCCTCGACGACCGGTGAACCACGCCCGGGAGGAACCCGCGTGACTCTCGCGATCGCCCACACCGACCCCGCCGCCCTCATCGCCAGGTGCGACACCACCGGCGTCCGCATCGCCCACGGCGACCTCGACTACGAGGACGGGGCCGTCCTCCCGGTCGGCCCCTGGCAATCCCTCACCACCTCGGAGGCCGCCAGCCTCCGCCCCACCGGGCTCACCGCCGACAGCACCCTAGTGGAACTGGCGAAGCTCCCGGACGGCCCGGCCCCGGCCGGCCTCGCGTCCCTCGCCGACCCGCTCGGCGACCCGGATGCCTTCCACGTCGGCCGCACCACCAGCCCTGCCAAAGCCCTCACCACCACCCCGAACTACCAGGACGGCCGCCGCATCGGCCTGCACATCGACAACTGGGACAAGCTGAACTACCGCTCCAAGCACACCGGCCGCCGACGCCTGTGCTTCAACCTCGGCCCCGGCACCCGCTACCTCCTGCTCGGCAGCCTCGACATCCGCGCCATCTGCCGCTGTCTCCACACCGACCCCAATGACCGCTATCCGCACACCGACGACCTGCGGGCCTACGCCGCCCTCGGGCTGCCCCTGCGTGTCTTCCGGCTGCGGCTCGATCCCGGCGAGGGCTACATCGCCCCCACCGAACTGCTGCCTCACGACGGCTCCACCGAGGGCCAACCCGAACCGTCCACCGCCGCGTTCTGGCTCGGCCATTGGCCACGAGGCGTCCTGGCCTCGCCGATCTGACACCGCCCAGTGCGAGCTGTTCCGCTGCCCGTGATGGCGCCAGCGTCGCCTCCAACTCCCGTTCACGTAGGAGAACTTCCATGGCTGTTGCGCCGCCGCAGAACTCCCGTCCGGTCATGTCTCGGCACCCGGCCGGCCTGACCTTCGACCAGGAGCTGTGCGGGCTCGTGCTCGACACCGCACCCCGTCTGTTCGCCGTCGTCCAGGTGTGTGGCGAGGGACTCCCGGACGTCGACGGGTGGGTCGTGGCCTGGGGGTTCGTCGACCACGGCGGGCCGGCGCACGTGATCAGCATCGACGGGCAGGTGCGAATGACCCTCGCATCCCCCGATCCGGCCCTGCGCCATTTCGCCGGGCGTCCGGGGATCACCGCACGGCTGGTCTGGCTCGCACAGCCGAGTGCAGCCGCAATGGACCAGGCCGAAGCCGCCTGACCGCCCGTCCCGCCGAACAAGAAGCAGGCCACCATGCAGCACCGAGTCCGAGCCGTCCTCCTCACCCCGAACGACACCACGCTGCTGATCAAGCGCATCCGCCCCGGCATCGACCCGTACTGGGTGATCGTCGGCGGCAAGATCGAACCGACCGACGCCAGCCCCGAGGACGCCCTGCGGCGCGAGGTCCGCGAGGAAATCGCGGGCGAGGCCGAGATCGTCAGTCTCCTCCACACCATCGAGACGGACGACGAGCGCCAGGACTTCTACCTCGCCACCGTCGACAAGTGGAGCTTCGAGGATCGCACTGGGCCCGAGTTCAGCCAGGAAGGCCGGGGCGAGTACTTCCTGGAGGAGATCCCCCTCACCACCGAAGCCCTCGACGCGATCAACCTCCTGCCCCGGAAATCGCCGCGGTCCTCCGCAAGGCCGTCGACCGCGGGCACCTTCTCGCCGCCAGGTAGCCGCAATCCGGCAGCTGCGTCAGCGCGCTGATCACGCACTGAATGTCGTGAACGTCTCACGCTGCGTCAAGTGTCGTGGTACGTTCCGTAATCCAATCAAAAACAGGCGACCCCGGCAGCGCGCCAACGCTCCGGGGTCCGGCACCAGGAGCACCAACTCCAGATGCGGATCCATCGTAGCGCTCACGTGCGCAACTTCACCGTGCTACCCAACGCCGTCCTCCAGTACCGGCGGCTGAGCTACACCGCCCGAGGCCTGCTCGCGGACCTCCTCTCCCGCCCCGACGGCTGGCGCGAAGACGGACGACACATGGCCGACAGCAGCCCCCAGGGACGCGGCGCGATCCGCAAGGCGTTGAAGGAGCTCACTGAGGCCGGCTTCTACCGGGTCGAGAAGATCCGCATGCCCGACGGCACGATCATCACCGAATCCCACGTCTACGACACCCCACACGCCACGGCGCCGCCGGGTACCACCCGTCCGGCGCCCGGTGAAGCGGCAACCGGCCCTGCTGGCAGCCCTGTTGTAAAGAACCGGCACCAAGAACCCTCCCTCCCCACAAGCCCGGCAGGCGAAAGCGACCAGGGAGGAGAGGAGGAAGCACCCGAGATCCGTGAGGCAGCGGCCACGCTGTTCCGGGTGATCCGCCCCGAGCCCCGACTGCGCCTGGGCGAGGCCGAAGTCCGGGAGCTGGCACCGATGGTGGCGCAGTGGCTGGCACGCGGCTGCACCGCAGCCGACCTCGCCCACGCCCTGCTGCCGGGCCTGCCCACCCCGGTGCACTCGGCGGCCGCTGTGCTCCGCTACCGCCTGGAACACAAGATGCCACCCGCCCGGCCTGCCGCACGGCCGCCGGCCCGGTACGCCGAGTGCGCCAAGTGTCACGACCCCGTGCCCCGGCCGGGCATCTGCCGCCCGTGTGCCGGCCTGGCAGCCCGAACCCTCACATTCGGCAAGGGGGCGGAGGTGGCAGCCGCAGGTGCTGCCCGAGTCCGAACCGCCCTGCGCTCCGCGATGGCTGGTAGCCGGCCTGCACACATCGCCGCTTGAGGCGCGCTGTCCCACCGGTCCGAAGGGGCTCCGGCAGGTACATCACCCTGCTCCATCAGCGCCGCGTGCCACCTGGCCGGGCAGCGCGCGGCGAGGGCCGGGGTGGGCGCCCGCCGGCAGGCGGGTGGGGGGTGGACGGTGGGGAACGGCGGTGAACCCGCGCAACAAAGGAGATCACGCGCGGGTGTTCACCCCGGAAACGCCGCTGCCGCGCGACCCCCGAGGGTTCGCGCGGCAGCGGAACAACGATCGACCAGCTACCTCAGACGTTGAAGCCGAGCGCGCGGAGCTGATCGCGGCCGTCGTCGGTGATCTTGTCGGGGCCCCACGGCGGCATCCAGACCCAGTTGATGCGCAGGTCCTTCACCAGCCCGTCGGTGGCGGTCTTGGCCTGGTCCTCGATGACGTCGGTCAGCGGGCAGGCCGCCGAGGTGAGCGTCATGTCGATGGTGGCCACGTCGGACTCGTCGATGTGGACGCCGTAGATCAGGCCCAGGTTGACGACGTCGATGCCCAGTTCGGGGTCGACGACGTCCATCAGGGCCTCGGTCAGGTCCTCGACCGAAACGGTGCCGGCCGTGGTGCCGACGATGATGCCGGCCTGCTCCTCCGCAGCGGAGGTGGTCTCGTCACTCATGGTCTGTCCTCCTCTGCGGGATCAGTCGTTCACGGCGGGGTGCTGGGCGAGCGCCTGGGCGGTGGCGTCCTTCCAGGCCATCCAGCTGAGCAGGGCGCACTTGACCCGGGCCGGGTACTTGGAGACGCCGGCGAACGCGACCGCGTCCTCCAGCACCTCCTCGTCGCCCTCGCCCTGGCCCTTGCTCTGCATCAGCTCCAGGAAGGCCTCCTGGACCGCCTGCGCCTCGCCCACGGACTTGCCGACCACCAGGTCGTTGAGCACCGAGGCGCTCGCCTGGCTGATCGAACAGCCCTGGGACTCGTACGAGACGTCGGCCACCGTCGAGCCGTCGAGCTTCACCCGCAGGGTGATCTCGTCGCCGCACGTCGGGTTGACGTGGTGCACCTCGGCGTCGCCGTCCCGCAACCCCTTGCCGTGGGGGTTTCGGTAGTGGTCCAGGATGATGTCCTGGTACATCGAGTCGAGCTTCATGGTCGTCCTGCCCCGTCCCGTCAGCCGAAGAAGTTCCGGACGTGGTGCAGGCCGTCGATCAGCGCGTCGACCTCGCCCGGCGTCGAGTACAGGTAGAACGACGCCCGCGTGGTCGCCGGAATTCCGTACCGGAGGCAGACCGGCCGCGCGCAGTGGTGGCCGACGCGCACGGCGATGCCCTGCTCGTCCAGCACCTGGCCCACGTCGTGCGGGTGGATGTCGCCGAGGGTGAAGGAGATCGCGGCACCGCGGTCCACGGCCGTGCGCGGGCCGATGATCCGCAGGTCCGGGACCTCCAGCAGCCGCTCGACGGCGTACTCGGTGATCGCGTGCTCGTGGGCGGCGATCTTCTCCATCCCGATGCCGGACAGGTAGTCGATGGCCGCGCCGAGCCCGACCGCCTGGGCGATCGGCGGGGTGCCGGCCTCGAACTTGTGCGGCGCCGGGGCGTAGGTGGACGAGCCCATGGTGACGGTCTCGATCATCTCGCCGCCGCCGAGGAACGGCGGGAGGTCCTCCAGCAGCTCCTGGCGGCCCCAGAGCACGCCGATGCCGGTCGGGGCCAGCATCTTGTGGCCGGTGAAGGCGACGAAGTCGGCCTCCAGCGCCTGCACGTCCAGCACCATGTGCGGCGCGGCCTGCGAGGCGTCGATGACGACCAGCGCGCCGACCGACTGGGCCTTGCGGACGATCGTCTCGACCGGGTTGACCGTGCCGAGCAGGTTGGAGACCAGGGTGAAGGAGACCACCTTGGTCTTCTCGGTGATCAGCTCGTCGATGTTCGACAGGTCGAGCCGGCCCTCGTCGGTCAGCCCGAACCACTTCAGCTTCGCGCCGCTGCGCTGCGACAGCAGCTGCCACGGGACGATGTTGGAGTGGTGCTCCATCTCCGTGATGACGATCTCGGAGTCGGCGTCGACCTTGTACGGCTCGTCGGCCCAGGCCAGCATGTTGGCGACGAGGTTGAGCGACTCCGAGGCGTTCTTGGTGAAGATCACCTCGTTGCGGCTCGGCGCGTTGACGAACGCCGCGACCTTGTCCCTGGCGCCCTCGTACAGCGCGGTGGCCTCCTCGGCGAGCACGTGCACGCCGCGGTGGACGTTGGCGTTGTGCCGCTCGTAGTAGGCGTTCAGCGCTTCCAGCACCTGGCGCGGCTTCTGCGACGTCGCCGCGTTGTCCAGGTAGACCAAGGGCTTCTCGTCGTGCAGCAGCCGCTGCAGGACCGGGAAGTCCTTGCGGATCGCGTCGGTGTCGAGCAGTCCGGTGAACGGATGGGTCACGCGGATGCGCCCCCCTTCACGTACGCCTCGTAGCCCTCGTTCTCCAGCTTGTCGGCCAGCTCGGCACCGCCGGACTCGACGATGCGGCCGCCCGCGAAGACGTGGACGTAGTCGGGCTTGATGTACCGCAGGATGCGGGTGTAGTGGGTCACCAGCAGGGTGCCGACCTCGCCGGTCGAGCGGACCCGGTTGATGCCCTCGGAGACGATCCGCAGCGCGTCGACGTCCAGGCCGGAGTCGGTCTCGTCGAGGATCGCGATCTTCGGCTTGAGCAGTTCGAGCTGGAGGATCTCGTGGCGCTTCTTCTCGCCGCCGGAGAAGCCCTCGTTGACGTTGCGCTCGGCGAAGGCCGGGTCCATCTGGAGAGCGGCCATCGCCTCCTTGACCTCCTTCACCCACAGCCGCAGCTTCGGGGCCTCGCCGCGGACGGCGGTGGCGGCGGTGCGCAGGAAGTTGCTGACCGAGACACCGGGGACCTCGACCGGGTACTGCATGGCCAGGAAGACGCCGGCCTTGGCGCGCTCGTCGACGGACATCTCCAGGACGTCCTCGCCGTCCAGCAGCACCGAGCCGCCGGTGACGGTGTACTTGGGGTGGCCGGCGAGCGAGTAGGCCAGGGTGGACTTGCCGGAGCCGTTCGGACCCATGATGGCGTGGGTCTCGCCCTGCTTCACGGTCAGGTCGACGCCCTTCAGGATCTCGCGCGGGCCGTTCTCGGCCTCGACGGAGACGTGCAGGTCGCGGATTTCAAGGGTTGCCATGTGTACTCAGGACTCCTGGTTGACGGAGACGAGCACATCGTCCCCTTCGATCTTTACGGGGTAGACAGCGACCGGCTTGGTGGCGGGCAGGCCGGAGGGCTTGCCGGTGCGCAGGTCGAAGCTGGAGCCGTGCAGCCAGCACTCGATCATGCAGTCCTCGACCTCGCCCTCGGAGAGCGAGACGTTCGCGTGCGAGCAGGTGTCGTTGATCGCGAACACCCCCTCGTCGGTGCGGACGACGGAGACCGGCACGCCGTTGAGGTCCACGCGCTTGGGCACCTCCTCCTGGAGGTCGCTCAGCGCGCAGGCACGGAGGAAGCTCATCGCGTTCAGACCGCCGCTTCCAGCTCGGCGTCGATCTTCTCCATGAGCTGCTCCTGGACCTCGGCCACGCCGATCTGCTGGAGCAGCTCGGCGAAGAAGCCGCGCACCACCAGGCGGCGGGCCTCGTCCGCCGGGATGCCGCGGGCCTGCAGGTAGAACAGCTGCTCGTCGTCGAAGCGGCCGGTCGCCGAGGCGTGGCCGGCGCCGACGATCTCGCCGGTCTCGATCTCCAGGTTCGGGATCGAGTCGACCCGGGCGCCGTCGGTGAGCACCAGGTTGCGGTTGAGTTCGTAGGTGTCGGTGCCGAGCGCGGCGGCTCGGATCAGCACGTCGCCGACCCAGACCGCGTGCGCGTCCTGGCCCTGCAGCGCGCCCTTGTACGCCACGTTCGACCGGCAGTGCGGCGTGTCGTGGTCGATCACCAGGCGGTGCTCCAGGTGCTGGCCGGCGTCGGCGAAGTACAGGCCGAACAGCTCGGCCTCGCCGCCGGGGCCCGCGTAGTTGACCCGCGGGTGCAGGCGGACCAGGTCGCCGCCGAAGGTCACGACCACGGACTTGTACGTGGCGTCCCGGCCGACCAGCGCGTTGTGCTGGGCGACGTGGACGGCGTCGCGCTCCCAGTCCTGGACGGAGACGAAGGTGAGCTTGGCGCCGTCGCCGACGAGCAGCTCGACGTTGGCGGCGCGGGTGCCGGTGCCGACGTGGTTGAGCACCACGACGGCCTCGGCGAACGGCTTGACGTCGATCACGACGTGGGCGAAGCGGACGCCGCCCTCGCCGCGCACGTCGATCCTGACCGGCTCGGTCAGCACCGCGTCCTTGGGAACGGTGACCACCAGGGCCTGCTCGAAGGCGCTGAACGCCTGCGCGGCCACCCGGTCCACCGGCGTGCCGGCCTTGCCCAGGCGGGCGTCGTCGCGGCCGACGGTCTCGGCGGTGACGCCGTCCGGCAGGGTGAACTCGACCTTGTCCTCACCGCGCGGGGCGGCAGCGGCGGTCCCGTCGTGCAGCCCGCCGAGGCGGTGCAGCGGGGTGAACCGCCAGTCCTCCTCGCGGCCGTGCGGCACCGGGAAGTCGTTCACGTCGAAGGACGGCTTGACCGCGACGCGCGCGTCGATCGGCTGCTGGACCGTGGCCCGGCCGGTGCCGGGGCCGGCGAGCTGCGCGCCCGCGCCGGCGGTGCCGACCTCGATCGACCCGGCGGTGGTGGAGCCGGTGGTGTTCTGCTCAGCCATGGCTGTTCGTTGTGCTCTCTTCCTCGGAAATCAGTGGACGGCGGCTGCGGTCGGGGGTCAGCCGACCGCGCCCTCCATCTGCAGCTCGATCAGCCGGTTGAGCTCCAGCGCGTACTCCATCGGCAGCTCGCGCGCGATCGGCTCGACGAAGCCGCGGACGATCATCGCCATGGCCTCGGTCTCGGTCAGACCGCGGCTCATCAGGTAGAACAGCTGGTCCTCGCTGACCTTGGAGACGGTCGCCTCGTGGCCCATGGACACGTCGTCCTCGCGGACGTCCACGTACGGGTAGGTGTCCGAGCGGGAGACCGTGTCGACCAGCAGGGCGTCGCACAGCACGTTGGACTTGGCGCCGTGCGCGCCCTCGCCGATCTCGATCAGACCGCGGTAGGAGGTCCGGCCGCCGCCGCGCGCCACCGACTTGGAGACGATGTGCGAGGAGGTGTTCGGCGCCATGTGCACCATCTTGGCGCCGGCGTCCTGGTGCTGGCCCTCGCCCGCGAAGGCGATCGACAGGGTCTCGCCCTTGGCGTGCTCGCCCATCAGGTAGACGGCCGGGTACTTCATGGTGACCTTGGAGCCGATGTTGCCGTCGATCCACTCCATGGTCGCGCCCTCGTACGCCACGGCGCGCTTGGTGACCAGGTTGTAGACGTTGTTCGACCAGTTCTGGATGGTCGTGTAGCGGCAGCGGCCGCCCTTCTTGACGATGATCTCGACGACCGCGGAGTGCAGCGAGTCGGAGGAGTAGATCGGCGCGGTGCAGCCCTCGACGTAGTGGACGTAGGCGTCCTCGTCGACGATGATCAGCGTCCGCTCGAACTGGCCCATGTTCTCGGTGTTGATCCGGAAGTAGGCCTGCAGCGGGATGTCGACCTGCACGCCCTTCGGCACGTAGATGAACGAGCCGCCGGACCACACCGCGGTGTTCAGCGCGGCGAACTTGTTGTCACCGGCCGGGATGACGGTGCCGAAGTACTCCTTGAACAGCTCCGGGTGCTCGCGCAGCGCGGTGTCGGTGTCCAGGAAGATGACGCCCTGCTCCTCCAGGTCCTCGCGGATCTGGTGGTAGACGACCTCGGACTCGTACTGGGCGGCGACACCGGCGACCAGGCGCTGCTTCTCCGCCTCCGGGATGCCCAGCTTGTCGTAGGTGGCCTTGATGTCCGCCGGCAGGTCCTCCCAGGACTCGGCCTGCTTCTCGGTGGAGCGGACGAAGTACTTGATGTTGTCGAAGTCGATGCCGGTGAGGTCGGAGCCCCAGGTCGGCATGGGCTTCTTGCCGAACAGCTTCAGGCCCTTGAGCCGCAGGTTCAGCATCCACTCGGACTCGGACTTCTTCGCGGAGATGTCGCGCACGACCTCCTCGCTGAGCCCGCGCTTGGCCACGGAGCCGGCGGCGTCCGGGTCGGCCCAGCCGTACTCGTAGTTGCCCAGGCCCTCGAGCTCCGGGTGCGAAACGGTGTCAGTCATGCGAGTTTCCTAACGCGCGGACGCAGAATCTTCGGTGGACGTACCGGCAGTCGGCGCTGCATCGGAGTCGCGGCCCGCGGAACGCCGGGCGGACGACGATGCGGCACCGGGTGCCGGCACATAGGTGGTGCAGACCCCGTCGCCGTGGGCGATGGTGGCCAGCCGTTGCACATGGGTGCCCAGGAGCTGGGAGAAGACCTCGGTCTCCGCCTCGCAGAGCTGCGGGAACTGCTCGGCGATGTGCGCGACCGGGCAGTGGTGCTGGCAGAGCTGGGCGCCCGCCGGGGCCTTGGCCGCGGCCGACGGGACACGCCGCACCGTGGCAGCGTACCCGTCGGCGCTGAGCGCCTGGGCGAGTGCCTCGGTGCGTTCCCCCGCCCCGGCCAGGCGCAGTGCCTCCAGGTACTTCTCGCCCTGCTTGCCGAAACGGGCCCGGGCGAAGGCGGCGACCGCCTCCTCGCCCGCCTTTCCGCCGCCCACCGAGTCCGAGATCCAGCGCAGCGCGTCGGCGGCGAGCTGGTCGTAGGCCTGGTAGAAGGCGTCCCGGCCGCCGTCGGTGAGGGCGAAGACCTTGGCCGGACGGCCCCGGCCGCGGCTGCCGTAGACCCGCTGCTCGCGGGACTCGACCAGGCCCGCGGCGGCCAGTCCGTCGAGGTGGCGGCGGACGGCCGCGGCGGTGAGGCCGAGCCGGTTCGCCAGGTCGGCGGCGGAGGACGGGCCGTGGTCCAGGATCGACCGGGCGACCCGGTCCCGGGTGGCGCGGTGGCCGTCCAGCAGCACCTCGGCCGCCGTCACGGGCACGTCGCAGTGGGAGACCGACTCGGCCTCCTGCTGCTGGGCGTGCTCGCGCATGTTTTTCACAACACCAGTGTTGCGTAATTACTTCCGTCGGGACAACCCGTGATCCAGGCCTCACCGGTGTCATCGATCACGCAGGTAAGCCTTACCTGGCCTGGGGGAACGATCATCGAGGCCGTCGGCACCACCCCACCCTGGGGGCGATCCGTGAGCCGCCTCTTACACTCGCCGGTATGCACTCCGAACCCGCGGTCCAGATCGCCGGGCTGGTCAAGCGCTACGGTGACAAGGCCGCGGTCGACGGCCTCGACCTCACCATCGCGGCCGGCGCGATCACCGCCGTCCTCGGCCCCAACGGCGCCGGCAAGACCACCACCATCGAGACCTGCGAGGGCTACCGCCGCCCCGACGCCGGCACCGTCCGCGTCCTCGGCCTCGACCCGGTCACCCAGGGCGCCGCGCTGCGGCCCCGGATCGGCGTCATGCTGCAGTCCGGCGGCGTGTACGCGGGCGCCCGCGCCGTCGAGATGCTGCGGCACACCGCCAAGCTGCACGCCCACCCGCTGGACGTGGACGCCCTGGTCGAGCGCCTCGGCCTCGGTTCCTGCGGCCGGACCACCTACCGGCGGCTGTCCGGCGGCCAGCAGCAGCGGCTCGCCCTGGCGATGGCCGTGGTCGGCCGCCCCGAGCTGGTCTTCCTGGACGAGCCCACCGCCGGCCTCGACCCGCAGGCCCGCCGGGCCACCTGGGAGCTGGTCCGCGACCTGCGCCGGGACGGCGTCACCGTGGTCGTCACCACCCACCACATGGACGAGGCCGAGCAGCTCGCCGACCGCGTCGCCGTCGTGGACCGCGGCCGGGTGATCGCCGACGGCACCACCGAGGAACTGTGCCGCGGCGGCGCCGAGAACGCCCTGCGCTTCGACGGCCCGCCCGGTCTCGACCTCGGCCCGCTGCTGAAGGAGCTGCCCGAGGGCGCCACCGCCGTCGAGACCGCCCCCGGCAACTACCGCGTCGAGGCGCCGGTGGACCCGCAGCTGCTGGCCACCGTCACCGGCTGGTGCGCGGCCTCGGGGGTCCTGCCCGAACGGCTGTCCGTCCAGCGCCGCAGCCTCGAAGACGTCTTCCTCGACCTGACCGGACGGGAGCTCCGCTCATGAGCGCACCGAGCGAGGCGGCCGCGGGCGCCGTCGCCACCGACCACTCCCCCCGGCCCGGCGCCGCCCCGGTCGGCCGGATGCTGCTCGCGCAGACCGCGTTCGAGACCCGGATGCTGTGGCGCAACGGTGAGCAGCTGCTGCTCACCGTGGTCATCCCGACCGTGCTGCTGGTGCTGTTCTCCGCCGTGGACGTCGTCGCGGTCGAGGGCCCCGGCAAGCGGGTCGACTTCCTCGCCCCCGGCCTGCTCGCCCTGGCCGTGATGTCCACCGCCTTCACCGGGCAGGCCATCGCCACCGGCTTCGAGCGCCGCTACGGCGTGCTGAAGCGGCTCGGCGCCAGTCCGCTCCCGCGCTGGACGCTGCTGACCGCCAAGACCGGCTGCGTCCTGGTGACGGAGGCACTGCAGGTCGCGCTGCTGTCGGTGATCGCGCTGGCGCTCGGCTGGTCCCCGCACGGGCTCGCGACACCGCAGGGGGCCCTGGCCGTCGTCGCGCTGCTGGTCCTCGGCACCGCCGCGTTCTCCGGGCTCGGCCTGCTGATGGCCGGCACCCTGAAGGCCGAGGCCACGCTGGCCGCCGCCAACCTGGTGTTCATCCTGCTGCTGCTCGCGGGCGGGGTGGTCGTGCCGCTCGCCAAGTTCCCCGACGCGGTGCGGTCGGTGCTGGAAGTGCTGCCGATCTCGGCGCTCTCGGACGGCCTGCGGTCGGTGCTGCAGACCGGCGCCGGGGTGCCCTGGGCGGACCTCGGGATCCTGGCCGGCTGGTCCGTACTCGGCCTGGCCGCGGCCGCCCGCTTCTTCCGCTGGGAGTGAGCGGCTCCGCGCCCCGCGACGCCCGACGCCGCGAAGCCCGGCACCGCTACGGACGCCGCCGCGACGCCCGACGCCGCACGCACGGCACCCGGGCCGCATGACGCACGACGCCCCCCGGCCTCATCCGGCCGGGGGGCGTCGCGGCTTCACGGCCGTCGGGAGCGTCAGCCCTCGCTGCTGCCACGGCGCTTGCGGGCGAGCAGAACGAGCGTGCCACCGACCAGCAGCACGCCGCCGCCGGCCGCGGCGATGATCGGGGTGGCGTCGTTGCTACCGGTCTGGGCGAGCACCGGCCCGCTGGTGGTCGGCGCCGGGACGGGGGTGTCGCTCGGGGTCGGCGTGGCCGGCGGGGTCACGGGCGGCGTCGCGGTGGGCGTCGGCGTGGGGGTCGGCGTCTTCGTCGGCGTCACGGTGGGTGTCGGCGTCGGCGTCGGCGTCTTCGTCGGCGTCGGCGTGGGGGTGGGGGTCTTGGTGGGGGTGGGGGTCGGGGTCGGAGTCGGCGTGTGGCACGGCTCGATGGTCTTGGTCTCGTTGATGTTCCAGCCCTTCTCGTTCGGGTTCTCCGAGGTGGAAACCACCAGAGTCGCCTTGATCGGGGCCGTGTGGTCCTTCACCGGGAAGGTGCCGTGGAACTCGGCGGGGAAGGCCTTGGCGTCCAGGACCTTGTCGCCGTCGATGGTGAGGCTGACGGTGTTCTTCACGTCAGACTTGGGGCTGTAGTTGATCAGATCGATCACGATCTTGTCGCAGGTCACCGACCAACTCGGCACGTGCGCCGAGGCGTTGGTGGCCAGCGCCAGGGGCAGGAGAAAACCGGCCGCCGCTGTGCCGGCAAGTGCCGCCGCGCCGATCCCGATGTGCCGCTGCTGTCGCGCCATTACGCTGTTCCCCTCAGAACGGTCTTGTGCAGCAGGCGTGTTGACTGGTTCGCGGTGGCCCGCTACGACTGTCCGGGGGACTCTACCGGCACCCCCGCATCCCGCCACACCCCGCCGCACGACCGGATTTCGTCTGTCCGTCCGGTCCTTGATGTGCATGACCAGCCCATCACGGCCGCCACCTCGCAGAACGCGAGTTCGGCGAACTTGAATGAACTTCGTCACCTTCAAGACAGAACGGCGCCCCCGGTGATCTGGTTCAATCACCGCGGGCGCCGCTTCGGTCACTCGGCGAACATCCGGGCGTTTCAGGCTTATCAGACCTTCTTGGTCGCCTTGCGCCGGGCCGCCACCACGATCGCGCCACCCGCGGCGATCACCACGGCGCCGCCGATCGCCAGCGGCAGCACCGGGCCCGAGCCGGTGTGCGCCAGGTTGCCACCGCCGTCCGCCGTTGCGGACGGACCGGGCGAACCGGGCGAACCGGGGGCCACCGGAGCGGTGGCCGAGCCGGAGACCGACGGGCCGGCCGACGCGCTCGCGCCGGGCTTGCCGGTGCTCGGCGCGGACGGGCTCGCCGACGGGCTCGCCGATCCGCCCGGGGAGGCCGAACCGCTCGGCGTCACCGACGGGGATCCGCTCGGCACCACCGGCGGCGCGGTCGGCGAGCCGGTCGGCGTCGGGACGCCGGTGCCCGGAAGACAGCCGGTGAAGGGGTAGTGGTGCGTCTCCGCGCCACCCTTGCCGGTGAGCGACGCGGCGATCACCGAGCCGTTGACCGGGCCGCCGCTGCCGAGGTCGAAGGCGGCGTTCGGCGCGAGCACGGTGCCCGCCCAGGCGGCCTGGCTGTTCTTGACCACCGTGGTCGCGGCCGGGAAGTTCCAGAGCAGCTTGGCCCGGATCGCCCCGCCCGCCGCGCTCTGCAGCTTGTCGTCCAGGACGAACGCCGACGTGCCCGCGTCCCACAGGTGGAAGCCGGTGGTCCCGGCCGCCGCCATGTCGTACGAGCCGCCGGTCACGTTGACCACCGTCACCGAGCCGGTCGGCACCTTGAGGTAGATGTCCTTGGCGCCCTGCAGCTTCGCCGCGTCGACGGTGAAGCCGTTGTACTTCGCGTCCCCGCCGGTGAACGTCAGCTTGGCGCCCTCGGCCCGGACGGTGGCACCGGCGGTCTGCGGCACGGCGGCCAGCGCGGTGGAGGCGGCCCTCAGCTTGGCGAACTCGGCCTTGAAGTCGATCGGCGAGGCGCCCTGGGCGACCGCGCCCCGGTGGGCCTGGACGACCGCGCCGTCGACCTTGGATCCGTAGACGCCGTTGCCCTTCATGACCTGGGTGTTGCGGCCGGTGATGCGACCGGCCACGACCAGTGCGTTCCTGCCGGGCAGCGCGTCGACCTCGGCGGCGGTGAGCTCCTGGCCGACCGAGAAGCCGCCGGTGAAGTCGGCGTTGCCGCCGACCGCGACCGCGCCCTCGGCGTCCGGGGTGTGGGTGTCGTCGCCCTCGATGAACTCGCCGTAGAGGTTGGCGACCCCGAGGCCGCGGCACTCCTGGTCGGCGCCGACGGCCTGGGCGGCCGGCGCGACGAGGCCGGCCAGTGCGAGCGAGCCGCCGACCGCGAGCGCGGCGGCGGAAATGGATATGCGCATGTGCGGGTCTCCGCTTGGGTGCGGGAGGAAAGGGGGGATTGGCCCGGAAAAGGTCTGGACCATTTGCGCACTCTTGCGGCCGGACGGCAATTGGTCAAGACCATTGATCATGGCCGAGCGGAATGCCCCTTTTGTCCGCACGCCCTCATCCGCGCGTCCCCGACCACCGGCTCCGCGGCCACCACCGCCCGCGCCACCGCGCCCCGCCCCAAGATCGCCTGTAAGGCCGCCTACGATTGACCCCGTGCGTACCCCCTTCTCCCTGCTCGCCGAGCGCTGGCAGCCCTCCGCCGCGATGGTCCGGCGCGCCGCGTTCGCCGCGCTGGTGATGAGCGTGGTGATCGTCGTCACCGGCGGCGCCGTCCGGCTCACCGCCTCCGGCCTCGGCTGTACGACCTGGCCCCGCTGCACCGACGAGAGCCTGACGCCCACCGCCGAGATGGGCTTCCACGGCGTCATCGAGTTCACCAACCGGATGCTCACCTACGTGCTGAGCGCCGCGGTCGGGTGGGCGATCCTGGCCGCCCGCTGCCGCCCCCAGCCTTCGGCGGGGGGAGCCTCCGGCCCCTGGCGGCGCAGCCTGACCAAGCTCGGCTGGGCGCAGTTCTGGCTGGTGATGAGCAACGCGGTGCTCGGCGGCATCACCGTGCTGACCGGCCTCAACCCGTACACCGTCGCGCTGCACATGATCGCCGCCATGGGCCTGGTCTGGGTCGCCCTGCTGATGTGGGAGCGCTCGAAGGAGGGCGACGGCCCGGCCGTGCTCTCGGTGGCCCGGCCCATCCACCAGCTGTCGTACGTCCTGGTGACGGTCATCGGTCTGCTGGTCGCGGCCGGCACCCTGGTCACCGGCGCCGGCCACCACCCGGGTACGCCCAAGGACAACAAGATCGTCCCCCGCATCCCGATCGACTACGACCGCCTCGCCCAGTTCCACGCCGACCTCGCCTTCGTCTCGGTCGGCCTGGCCATCGCGGTGATCTTCGTCTTCGCCGCCGTGAAGGCCCCCCGGCCCGCCAAGGCCCGCGCCAGGGAACTGCTCGCCGTCCTGGTGCTCCAGGGCGTACTCGGCTTCATCCAGTACTTCACCGACGCCCCGGAGCTGATGGTCGGCCTGCACATGCTCCTCGCCGCGCTGACCTGGATCGCCGCCCTCCGCATCCCGCTCGCCCTGCGCACCCGCGGGGACCTGCCCGTCACCGGACAGCTGCCCGCCCGGGAACCGCAGACCGCGACCGCCTGAGGCGCCCGGAACGACGGAGGCCCGGCTCCCCCCGCACGGAGGGGAGCCGGGCCTTCGCGGTGTCCGGGGGGCGTCAGCCGCCGAGCTGGATGCCGGCCATCCGCTTCCACTCGTACGGACCGGTCTTGACCTTGAGGCCCAGCTCGCCCTCGAAGTCGTCGTGCAGGGTCAGCCCGGCCAGCTCCGCGGCCCGGCGGCCCACGGCGTAGCTGGGGGCCACCTGGTCGCCCCAGGCGCCGTCCGCGCCGACCACGACGATCCGGGTGGCCATGGCGCCGACGTACTCGACGACCGCGTCGGCGCTGCCGCCGTGCTGCTTGGCGAAGCTGGTCAGGTTCTTGGCGATGCGCTTGGCGCGGCGCTCGGTGCGGGCGTCCGGCGCGGCGGCGGCGGTCTCTGCGCTGCTCATGCGCCCGCCTCGCTTCGCTCGGCAGGGGCGTTCACCCGTGCGCACCTCTCGATGATTCGCTCACTTCGCTCGCTCATGCCCGCATGCTACCCAGCGGTAGTGCGACTGGCGACGGGAGCACCCTGTGCACCGGGACACATACTGGAGGCGTGACGTTCAAAGGCTGGCCGGACGAGGCGCTCGACTTCTACGAGCACCTGGAGGCCGACAACTCGAAGACCTTCTGGCAGGCCCACAAGGGGCAGTACGACGACGCCGTGCGCGCCCCCATGGAGCACCTGCTCGCCGACCTGGAGCCGGAGTTCGGGCCGGGGAAGATCTTCCGCCCGAACCGCGACGTCCGCTTCAGCGCCGACAAGTCCCCCTACAAGACGCACATCGGCGCGCACCTGGAGAGCGGCGGCTACGTGCAGCTCTCCGCCGACGGCCTGGCCTGCGGCAACGGCATGTACCAGCTCGCCCCGGACCAGCTGGAGCGCTACCGCGCCGCCGTCGCCGAGGACGTCACCGGCGCCGAGCTGGAGCGGGTGATCGCCCGGGTGGAGCAGGACGGCCCGCAGGTGCTCGGCCGGGACTCCCTCAAGACGGCCCCGCGCGGCTACCCCAAGGACCACCCCAGGATCGAGCTGCTGCGGCACAAGGGCCTGGTGGCCTGGCAGGAGTGGGAGCCGGCGACGTGGCTGGGCACCCGCGCCGCCCACACCCGGATCACCGGTTTCCTGCGCGCCTCCCGCCCGCTGCGGGACTGGCTGGACGGCCACGTCGGCCCCTCCGAGCTCCCCGCCCGCTGAAGCCCGCCGGGCCCGCCCCGGAAACGCGAGAGCCCCGGTCCACCGGACCGGGGCTCTCGCGCACGTACCTCTTACTTCACGAACGGGTCGACCGCGCAGACCACCATCAGCAGCGACAGGTAGGTGATCGACCAGTGGAACAGCCGCATCTCCTTGAGCTTGGCGCCCACGATCCCGGCCTTGGCCCGCGCGTACAGCGCGTGCGCCTCGCGCAGCCAGGCCCCGCCCAGCAGCACCGCGGCGACGGGGTACAGCCAGCTCATGTGCCCGAGCGGCCACACCGCCAGCGAGACGGCGACCATCACCCAGGAGTAGATGACGACCTGCTTGCCGACCGCCACGTTGCCCTTGACGACCGGCAGCATCGGCACGCCGGCCCGCAGGTAGTCGTCGCGCACCTTCATCGACAGCACCCAGGTGTGCGGCGGCGTCCAGAAGAACACCACCAGGAACAGCATCACGGCCGCCCAGGACACCGAGTTCGTGACGGAGGACCAGCCGACCAACACCGGCATGCAGCCGGCGATGCCGCCCCAGACGATGTTCTGCGAGGTGCGCCGCTTGAGCCCCAGCGTGTAGACGAACACGTAGAACAGCAGCGCGCCCAGCGCCAGCCCGGCGGAGAGCCAGTTGACGCCGAAGCCCAGCAGCAGCGTCGACACGACCGCGAGCACGACGCCGAACACCAGCGCCTCGCGCGGCGACACCATCCCGGTGACGATCGGACGCCGCTCGGTGCGGGTCATCATCGCGTCGATGTCGCGGTCGATGTACATGTTGAGGGCGTTGGCGCCGCCCGCCGAGAGGTAGCCGCCGACCACGACCTTCAGCACCAGCAGCATGTTCGGCACGCCCTGCTGGGCCAGGAACATCACCGGCACGGTGCTCATCAGCAGCAGCTCGATGATCCGGGGCTTGGTCAGTGCGACGAACGCGCCGACACGGGCCCCGATCGGCCGGTGCGCAGGCGTCGCCCCGGTGACCCCGGCGGGACGGGTTTCGACGGCGGTCACTAACACCCCAACTGAAGATGAATCCTCGCAGGCGTCCCCAGGAACGAAGGGTCCCGAAATCGTCCGCTCTGCGCGTACCACGACACCATAGACGTTCCATATATCCCATCCGGCTCCGGGGTCCCCCGGCGAGGCCGAACCGCACACCCCCGGGTGAACCGACTGGGTGAAGCCACGAACCGTCCCCGGCGGTCCCCGCTAGCCCGTCCCGACCACCCCGGCGGCGGAGCGGCACGAAACAGGAGAGCCTGGGGCAAAACCAGTCAGACCGGCCTAGTGGGAATCACCATGCGGAAATCCCGGTTGTCTCAGCACGGAGGGTGAGCCCCGGCCCGGACGGTAGGCTCGCACGCAGAAGCGGGATCTACCCTCCGTGACCGGCACCACCCAGCGTCGGGACCACAGCGCCGTGGCCGACCCGGTCCCCATTCACGGGGTCACTCTTCAATGGAAGGAGCCCTGAGACAGGGTGAGCACTGCGCCGACGAACGCATTCGAGTGGACCGATCTGGACGAGCGCACGGTTGACACCGCGCGAGTCCTCGCGATGGACGCTGTCCAGAAGGTCGGCAACGGACACCCCGGGACGGCCATGTCGCTGGCCCCGGCCGCGTACCTGATCTTCCAGCGGTTCCTGCGCCACGACCCGACGGACCCGGCCTGGGCCGGCCGTGACCGCTTCGTCCTCTCCCCCGGGCACACCAGCCTGACCCTCTACACCCAGCTGTACCTGTCGGGCTACGGCCTGGAGCTGGACGACCTCAAGGCCTTCCGCGTCGCCGGCAGCCGCACCCCCGGCCACCCCGAGCACGGCCACACGGCCGGCGTGGAGACCACCACCGGTCCGCTCGGCCAGGGCATCGCCAACGCGGTCGGCATGGCGATGGCCGCCCGCTACGAGCGCGGCCTCTTCGACCCCGAGGCCCCGGCCGGCGAGTCCCCCTTCGACCACACGATCTGGGCCATCGTCTCCGACGGCGACCTGGAGGAGGGCATCTCCGCCGAGGCGTCCTCGCTGGCTGGCCACCAGCAGTTGGGCAACCTGGTCGCGCTCTACGACGACAACCACATCTCGATCGAGGGCGACACCGAGACGGCCTTCTCCGAGGACGTCCTCAAGCGCTACGAGGCGTACGGCTGGCACGTCCAGCGGGTCACCCCGAAGTCCAACGGCGACATCGACGTGGCCGCCCTCGCCGACGCGCTGGCCGCGGCCAAGGCCGAGACCTCCCGCCCGTCGATGATCGCGATGCGCACCATCATCGCCTGGCCGGCCCCGGACGCCCAGAACACCGCCAAGGCCCACGGCTCCGCGCTCGGCGGCGCCGAGATCGCCGCCACCAAGAAGGTCCTGGGCTTCGACCCGGAGAAGACCTTCGAGGTCAGCGACCAGGTCATCCAGCACGCCCGCCTGGTCATCAAGCGCGGCAAGGCCGACCGCGACCAGTGGCAGCAGACCTTCGAGGCCTGGCGCGCCGCCCACCCGCAGCGCGCCGCCGACTTCGACCGGATCACGGCCGGCGAGCTGCCCGAGGGCTGGAAGAAGGCCGTCCCCTCCTTCCCAGCCGGCAAGGACGTCGCCACCCGCAAGGCCTCCGGCGACACCCTCAAGGCGATCGGCGCGGTCATCCCGGAGCTGTGGGGCGGCTCGGCCGACCTCGCCGAGTCCAACCTGACCACCATCGACGAGGACAGCTCCTTCCTCCCCGAGGGCAACCCGCTGAAGTCCGCGAGCCCGTACGGCCGCACGATCCACTTCGGCATCCGCGAGCACGCCATGGGCTCGACCATGAACGGCATCGCCCTGCACGGCAGGACCCGCGTGTACGGCGGCACCTTCCTGGTCTTCGCCGACTACATGCGCCCGGCCGTCCGCCTGGCCGCGCTGATGAAGCTGCCGGTCACCTACGTGTGGACGCACGACTCGATCGGCCTGGGCGAGGACGGCCCGACCCACCAGCCGGTCGAGCACCTGGCCTCGCTGCGCGCCATCCCGGGCCTGGCCATGGTCCGCCCGGCCGACGCCAACGAGACCGCCGTCGCCTGGCGCACGATCGTCGAGCGCCACACCAGCCACCCCGGCCCGGTCGGCCTGGCTCTCACCCGCCAGGGCGTCCCGACCTTCGACCGCGAGGTCTTCGGCTCCGCCGAGGGCACCGCGAAGGGCGGTTACGTCCTGGCCGAGGCCTCCACCGGCGACCCGCAGGTGATCCTGCTCGGCACCGGCTCCGAGGTCCAGCTGGCCGTCAAGGCCCGCGAGGTCCTGGAGGCCGAGGGCATCGCGACCCGCGTGGTCTCGCTGCCGTCCTTCGAGTGGTTCCAGGAGCAGGACCAGGCCTACCGCGACAGCGTGCTGCCGCCGTCGGTCAAGGCCCGGGTGTCGGTCGAGGCCGGCATCGCCCAGGGCTGGCGCGAGCTGGTCGGCGACCACGGCCGGATCGTCTCGCTGGAGCACTTCGGCGCCTCCGCCGACTACAAGGTGCTCTTCGAGGAGTTCGGCATCACCGCCGAGCGCGTGGTGGCCGAGGCCCACAACGCCCTGCGCTCCCTCGAAGCCGTCAACCGCTAGCCGTCCGGGGCCGCGCACCCGCC
>NZ_JBHWCL010000147.1:0-25157 GCF_042735125.1 Kitasatospora sp. NPDC059599
CACCCGGACTGCGCCGGGTGCGGGCCGTACAGGGGGCGAGCCGGGGCCCGGCAGGGCCCCGGTCACGGGCCGGTGCGGGCCCGAGCCGCCTCCTACCTGAACATGCGGTCGCCGCTGGTGGCCATGCGGTGGGTGGAGCCGTGGTGGTTCACCCAGTCGCGGACCAGGTTGATCGCGTTGGCGCACTGCCAGCTGTCGTCGTACTCCCGCACCCCGGTGAAGGCGCCGTAGCCGGCGATGATGCCGTCCACCCGGGCGTCGCCCAGCAGCTTGTCGACGTACCACGGGTCGTTGTAGGTGGTGGTCCAGGACAGCGTGGCGGCGAGCTTGCCCGAGGCGCGGTCGCCCGCCCCCTTCTTCAGTTCCGCGCAGGTGTTGTAGCCGGCCTCCGTGCAGTTGCCGAAGCCCTTGGTGATGTCGCTGTCGCCGTAGTCCATCGCCCGGTGGCCGGTCGGGAACCCCGAGCCGGAACGCTCGAAGGCACTGCGGACCGTGTCACGGCTGCCGGTCGTCGTGATGCCCTCCAGCGGGCCGAGCTTGCCCTCCAGGCTCTTCCAGCCCCGGCCGCCCACGTCCGGGGTGTTGCCCCCGTGGTACTCGTAGAAGCCGTAGAGCACCTGGATGCCGGCGGCCGTCAGCCGCTGGGCCTTGTCGCGCAGGCCGGCCACGCTGCAGGTGCGGTTGGGCTCCTCCCCGCAGTAGTTCGGGTCCTTGATGTCCAGCCAGACCAGCGACAGCCGGCGGCCCGCGTTGGCGTTGGAGAGGATCCGGTCGATCATGCTGTCGAAGCTGGGGCCCAGGCGGTTCTCCCCGGCCGAGGAGCAGTCGTGGTAGGCGCGCCACTCGTTCGGGTTCCACCACGAACAGACGTCGATCTCGATGCCGTTGGCGCCGTGCTTGAGCGCGGCGTCCACACCCGCGACGGTGTCGACCCGGTGCGCGATCGCGTAGACCGCCTGCCGCTGGTCGGCGGCCGCCGCCGGGGTCGCGCCGACCGCGCTGACGCCCGCGATCCCGCACAGGGCGGCCGTCAGCGCCGGTACGGTGCGCCGGAGGGCGGAACGCCTGGTGTGAGTGGTCAAGGTGGTCACTCCTTCTCGTCGATGTCCTGAAGTGGACATGCCGATTTCACCAACTGTACGTCGACGCACGATAAATGACGGCTGAACAGCCGAACGTCCCACGACCGCGACAGGTCGGTGGCACACCTCCGGGCTCAGGTGCGCTTGAAGAACTCCACCTCCCCGAGGGCGATGGCGCGGCCGGGGCCCGTTCCGGCGGCCTCACGCACGGTGAGCTTCACCTGGACGACGTCGCTGATCCCGGTCACCACGGTCTGCGGGCCCGGTTGGTCGTTCAGCGAGACCTCCTTCCGGTGCAGCTCCCCGTCCGCCGACGTGACCTCCAGGGACAGGACGACGGGCCGGGCCTGCTGCCGGAAGTGCTCCGGGTCCGTGGAGTCACCGGAGTGGATGATCAGGTCGACCAGCCGGAACGGGGTGCGGAAGCCGAAGGTGATGGAGTCCCCGACCGCGGGCGCCCCCCAGTAGGTGTTGGTGAGGCCGTCGTCGGCCGCGGTCGCGGGACGGCCCTCCACGGCGGCGCTCGCCGAGGTCTGGGAGGGGCTGATCGGCGCGGTGCTGCCCAGCTTGTCCAGCACGTCCTGGAAACCCCGCTTGCCCGCCGGGTACAGCAGGATCCCCGCCACCACCACCGCGACCAGCACGATCAGGGCGATGGTGCGGCGCAGCGCGTTGCCCGAGCCGCCGATGCGCACCCGGCGGCGGAACGGCCACCGGGTGCGCCACCACGGCAGCTCGGGCGCCGCCGCGGTGACGGTCAGCGGAGCCGCGCAACGGCGGCAGAACTTCCGCTCGGGCAGGTTGGGCGTGCCGCACCGGGGGCAGGGCGGGCCGTCCTGCGCCTCGACGGCCTCGGACGCCCGGACGACGGGGCGGGGCGCCACGGGCTTGGCGGGTTGCACGGCGACCGGGTCGGCCCGCGGCTCGGGGGCCGGGGCCGGTTCGGGTGCCGGTGTCCTCAGGGGGATCGGCGGCGGCGCCGGTACGGACGCCTCGGGCGGTGCGGAGGCCGGGGGCGGCTCGGGGGCGGGCACCGGTGCGGGTGTCGGATGGGGTACGGGTGTCGAACGGGGTGCGGGAGCGGGCGTCGCCGCCGGGGCGGGCCCCGGGTCCGGAGCGGGCCGTACCCGGGTGGAGGACGAGCGCGGAGGCTCGGCGGCCGGCGGGGCCGGTGGCTCCTCGGCGGGCGGGGTCGCCGTCCCGGTGTCCGGGGCGGTCGGCGGTTGCTCCCGCCTGCCGCGCGTCATCCGCCGCGACACGTTCCGCCAGGTGGATTCGGTGCGTGACGTGGTGGGCTCAGCGGGCTCCGCGGCCTCCGCAGGCCCGGCGGACGCCGCAGGCTTGGCAGACGCCGCAGGCTCGGCGGACGCCGCGGACGCCGCGGACGCGGACGGCGCGGCGGACGCCGCGGGCCCGGCCTGCGCCGTCCCGGACCCCGCAGCCGACGTCGTCGACGCCGTCGGAGCCGCCGGAGCCGCCGACGCCGGACCCGTACCTGCCGCCGGGGCGGCGCTGCGCGACCACCCCAGGTAGGCACCGCAGTTGCCGCAGAAGTCGTCCCCCTCCCCGTTGACCGTTCCGCAGTCGGGGCACACCGGCATCCGTCAACCCTCCGCTCGCCCGGGTGAACCGGGTGGGCCGGGCAGGATCTCCACCCGGCAGGTCAGGTGGACCGGGCAGCCCGCCCTGACGACGGTCAGCACCTGGTCCTCGTCCAGCCCCCGGCCGTCCAGCGGCCAGACCCGGATCAGGACGTCACCGCTCGGCGCGGCCGGCGGCGCCGGGGCCGACGTGGTGTCCGGGGCGGTGGACCAGGTGGCC
This sequence comes from Kitasatospora sp. NPDC059599, assembly GCF_042735125.1. Taxonomy (NCBI): domain Bacteria; kingdom Bacillati; phylum Actinomycetota; class Actinomycetes; order Kitasatosporales; family Streptomycetaceae; genus Kitasatospora; species Kitasatospora sp. NPDC059599. The sequence goes on from NZ_JBHWCL010000147.1 coordinate 2,904, forward strand.
CCGCCCCCGTCGACGACCTCCGCGCCGGCGCCCAGCACCAGTCGCAGCCGCTCGGTGAGTCCGCGGCGGGTGCCGCGCCACCGGTGCAGTTCGACCGCGCGCTCGACCACGGCGCGGCGCACCTCGACCGGCCAGGCGGGGTCGACGTCCACCGCGACCCAGGACGCCAGCCAGTCGACGAAGTCGGCCGGCGCGAGGCGGGGGTCGAAGTAGGCGGGCAGGCTGTCCAGGGTGGCGAAGACCGGGGCGAGGACGGTGTCCAGGCCGGCCGTGAACCGCTGGGCGAAGTCGTCGTCGGCGAACAGCGCGGGGAGCAGCGCGCCGATCGGGTGCGGGCTGGGCAGTCCGGGGACCGCGGCGCGACTCATCCGCGCCTCCCCGTGGCGGGGCCGCCCGGCGCGCTCATGACTGCCCGTCCTCGGCGGCCGCGGTGACCACGACCTGGTGCTGGTGGGAGAAGACCAGGGCGTCCACCGGGACCTCGACCCGCTCGGCCGGGGCGCCGCGGCGTCCGGTGATCGGATCGGCCGGGAAGAGCCGCAGCTCCTCGACCCCGGCGACGGCGGCCACCCGCTGGAGGACGGCGAACACCTCCCCGTACTGCACCGCCCGGCCGAACGGCCAGCCCGAGCCGTCGGCGCCGCCGCGCAGCGGGTTGAGGTGCCCGTACAGGGCGGCGAGCACCTCTTCGCGGACCCGGTCGGGGTCCGCCGCGCGGGTGGTGAGCCGGGCGACCACCGTCACGCCCTGGTAGGCGGGCGGCTGGACGACGATCCGGGTGCCGATCAGCCGCCGTTCGTCGAGGGCGGCGGCGACGGCGGCCAGCGTCTGCTCGTCGGGGATCAGTTGCTCGAAGCGCAGCCGTTCGCCGTCGTCCGCGACCGCGTCGGGGACGACCAGCACCCGCACCGCGCCCGGGTCCGCGGCGCCGGAGGGCACGCAGCTGATCCGGGCGGCGGACGGTGCGGCCTGCCGGGCGATCAGCTCGAAGTCCCCTGCGGTGACGGCCCGTTCCTGTAGCCGCAGCTGGTGCGGGGCGCGCAGTTTGGCGTTCTCCACGGTCTCGCCGTCGACGCCGCCGCGGGCCGCCTCGCGGTTGTCGACACGGGCGACGTAGGGGACGGAGCTGCGCAGCACCGTGATCGTGCCGCGGGCGACGTTGCCCGCGGTCCCGCCGCCGGTGCGGTAGTGCGGGACGCGCAGCCGGGCGCCCTTGGGCGGTACGGCTCCGAAGGCGCGCAGGCTGCCGTCGGGTTCCCGGACGGCGGGCGGGAGGAGGAACTCGCCGGTGGTCGCGTCGAGGACGACGTGCCGGTCGACGGGCGAGGAGTCGCCGAAGTGCTCGACGAGGGTCCACGGCTCCCATCCCTCGCCGGCCGCGACCTCGACCACCGGGGGTTCGCCGTCGAGCAGGACCGGCGGCCTGGCGAGGGTGAAGCGCTGTCCCGCGACCCCTTCCGAGGTGCCGAGCGGCGCGTCGGTGACGGTCTGCGCGTGGACGACGGTCGCGGTGCCGCCGATCGTGAACACCTCGGCCCGGCGGATGGTGGGGGACTCGGAGTAGAACGGCTGTCCCGGCCGCGGCTCGGTGACCCGGCAGCGCAGCCAGCCGGCCCGGCGGCCGGAGACCACCGAGGCGGTGTGCCCGGCGGGCACGAACACGACGACCTCGCCGGGCCGGTTGAGGCCGCCGGTGGTGTCGCTGCCGGTCTCGCAGCCGATCCAGCGCGCGCCGTCCCACACCTCCCAGGCCAGCGGCGGCTGGCGCGGGTCGACGCCGACGCCCTCGACCCGGCTGTCCAGCCGGACGACCAGGATGCAGCGCGGCACGACGGCCGGCAGGGCGAAGAGCATGGCGTCGCCGGCGACCGGGCGCGGCTGGAAGCACGGCACGTCCGCGCCGTCGGCCAGCCGGGTGGTGCGGTCGTTCTGTTCGCCGGAGGCGTTGACGGTGACCAGCCGGTCCAGCGAGCTGGGGACGATCGGGAGGTCGTCGACGGTGGAGAAGACCACCGCCTCGTCGGTCTCGGTGCGCAGGGTGGACACTTCGGTGCCGGCGCGCAGCAGGACCGTCTCGGGCTGCGGGGCGGAGAGCCAGAAGTCGATCTCGGCGCGGGCCGCGGCGGGCGGGAAGAGCCGGATGCCCAGCAGGTCGAGGAAGGCGGAGTAGTTCTTCTCCGGGACCCGGTTCAGCCGGTACAGCAGCTGGTCCACCAGGTAGGCGAAGGTCTCGATGAGGGTGACGCCGGGGTCGGAGACGTTGTGGTCGGTCCATTCCGGCGCGCGCTGCTGGACGTACCGCTTGGCCTCGTCGACGAGTTGCTGGAAGCGGCGGTCGTCCAGGTTCGGGGAGGGCAGTGCCATCAGTTCTCGCCCCCGTCCGGCCCGGCCGGGTGCTCCGGGATGGTGTAGAAGGGGAAGACCAGGTTGCGGCGGTCGTTGGTGGCGCGCACGGTGTAGTGGACGTCGATGTAGAGCGTGCCCTCGTCGACGCTGTCGAAGGCGATCACCACGTCGTCGACCTCGATCCTCGGCTCCCAGCGCTCCAGCGCGATGCGCACCTCGCGGGCGATCCGCCCGGCGGTGGTGCTGTCGCCCGGGGCGAAGACGTACTCGTGGATGCCGCAGCCGAACTCCGGGCGCATCGGCCGCTCGCCGGGGGCGGTGCCGAGGATCAGCCGGACGGCTTCCGCGATCTCCCGGTCCCGCTCCACCATGCCGATGCCGCCGGTGGCGTTCACCCGCAGCGGGAAGGCCCAGCCCCGGCCGATGAAACTGCTGGTCATGCGACGCCTCCGATCAGCACGTTGAACGCGCCGGACGTGATGGTGGCGCCGCAGGTCGTCTTGTCGCCCATGCGGGCCGCGGGGAGGCCGCCGATGAGGACCATGCCCCTGGTCGCCGTGCCCAGGGAGGGTTCGACGAGGTTGGCGGGGCCCATCTCCACGTGGGGGACGCAGGCGTGGATGGTGCCGACCACCGCGGCGGGCCGGCCGCCGATCAGCACGGTTGCCACCTTGAGGGCGGCGCCCGGCGGCGGGGTGGTGAGGGCGCCTCCGTGGTCGGTGAGGTCGCCGGTCCGGGCTGCGGGGGGCATGTGCGGTCTCCGTTTCCGATGGTGCCCTGCGGGTCGCGGGCGCCTGTCTGCTGCCGGCCGTCCGACGTCGCTCGACGTCGTCCGGTGCGGTCCTGTGCGGTCCGGCGTGGTCCGGCGTGGTCCGGTGCGGTCGGACGCCGGCCGGGATGGCCTGATGGTCCGTCAGTTGATACGCACGAAGGCTCCCTTGAGTACCGCCTCGGCCCCGCCGTCCACGGTGACCGAGGTCGTGCCGCGGACGTTCACCGATCCGCCGCGCACGTTCACCTCGCCGGTGCCCGCGTCGAGGGTGATGCCGGTGGAGGTCAGGCGCACCGTGCTGCCCCCGCCGCCCAGGCCGTGGACGCTGAGGACGATCTCGCCCTTCTGCTGGTCGAGTCTGACCTCCAGCTTCTTGTCGCCGCTCGCCAGCCGGACCCCGGAGGCACCGCCCGGGACGTCCAGCAGTTCCAGGCGATGGCCCGAACGGGACACCAGGGAGCGGCGGTTGACCGTGCCGGAGCCCGCGTCGACCAGCGGCACGTCGTGCGGCGAGGGCCGGTCCACGCCGTTGTAGAGGCCGCCGAGGACGTAGGGGCTGTCCAGGTCGCCCTGGTCGAAGCCCACCAGCACCTCGTCGTTGACCTCGGGGCTGATCACCCCGCCGCCGCCGTTGCCGCCGAACTGCACGGTGCGCACCCAGTCGGAGACGTACGTGTCGTCCAGCCAGGGGAACTTCAGCTTCACCCAGCCGCGCTGCCCGCCGCCCGGCTCCCGGACGTCGGTGACCACACCGACGGCCAGGCCCGGCATCCGCGGCCCGCGCGGCGGCGCGTTGCCGCCGGTGGCCAGCCCGGCGAGGGAGCGGTCGGGCGACGCGCTGACCACCACGGTGCTCCGGTAGCCGCGGAACGGTTCGAGCAGGTGGCGCACCCCGGTGACGGTGTAGCGGCCGGAGAAGGCGGCGCCGACGTTCCCCAGTGCGACCGGGGTGCCCGCCCGCAGCCGCGGGTTGCCCTCGACGACCGCCTCCAGTTCGCCGAAGCCGGCCGCCACGGTGGCGGCCAGCGATCGGGCCGCGGCGGTCGTCTCCGCCTGGGTGCGGTACGGGGTGTCGGCGACGGTGAGCCGGGCCGTGCCGGGGAAGGCGGAGGCCACCGTGGCCGGGCTCATCCCCGGCTGCACGGTCCGGGACGTCACCGACGGCTCGGTGGCGACCAGGGCGCTCTTGGTGGTGACGTTCCAGCCGCGTGCCTCGACCGACTCCGCGCCGCCCGCGCCGGTCAGCACCCCGCGCAGCTCCAGCAGGTTGCGGCCGTACTCCAGGACCATCGGGCTCTGCGGCGCCGGGGTGGAGGGGGCCGGTGCGCCGGACGCGGGCTCGGGCTCGACGAACTCCAGCTTCCCGTCGTCGTCGACGCGTACCTGCGCGCCGCTCTCCTGCGCCAGGAACTGGAGGAACTCCCAGTCCGGCACGTTCGCCTGGGAGAGCTGCTGGTGGACCACCGGGAAGGAGCCGATCCGGCCGCAGGTGAGGCCCGCGCCGGCGGCGACCGCGCGGACGATGTCGGCGGTCGTCATGTTCCGGAAGGCCTTCACCCGGCGCCCGCGCATCAGGCGGTGGGTGACCGCCGAGGCCCGCACCACGGTGTACGAGCCCGTGCCGTCCACCTCCAGCTCCAGCGCCGTCACCTCGCCGGTGAACAGCCGCACCCGGGTGTGCCCCTGCACCGTCACCACGGACACCCGCAGCTTGGTCCCGATGGTGATCCCGGTCGCGGAGAGGAAGGTGTGGTCGGCGTCCCGGAAGCTCAGCACCGCGGTGTCGGGCAGGCCGACGCTCTCCTCGATGTCGCAGGAGACCAGCTGGGTCGCCCAGATCGGCGGCAGCGGGCCCGGCGCCTCGACGACCGGATCCGCGGCGAAGGAACGGCCGCCCCGGGCCTCGGGCGTGGTCATGACCGACCGGCCCGGGTGAGCTCGTCGATCCCCGGCACGATCAGCTCCGCACCGGGGACGAGGGCCAGCGGGTCGTCGATGTCGTTGGCCTCCGCGATGGTCCGCCAGGCCGTCGCGTCCCCGTACGCGCGCCAGGCGAGCAGCGGCAGGCTGTCGCCCGCGATCACCCGGTGGGTGCTGCGGGCCTCCGGCGAACCGGACGTCGGGTTCTGGCCCGCCGGGTCGACGCTGGCCTCGTCGATGGTGAGCGAGCAGACCGCCCGCAGCGGACTGCCGTTCACGTCGAAGAGCGTGTAGGTGACCGAGAGGCCGGTCAGCACCCCGTTGAACGACGTCGTCTTCAGGGTGCCCCAGTCCAGCCGGATCCACGGACTGGCCGGCGTCTTGCGCGCCAGGCTGGTCGGGGTGGGCACGCACGCCGTCATCAGCTTCTCCACCGCCCGCTCCACCGAGTTGTCGTGGGTCGCGGTCGAGTCCAGGAACACGTCGAGGGAGAGCGAGCGCGGGCCGCTGCCGACGAACTCGGGCAGCGCGGACTCGCCCGCCATCCGCGACGGCGTGCGCCGCCACTCCGTGCTCTTGCGCAGCACCAGGGTCGCCGGGTTGAACTGGAGCCGGAGCTGCGCGAGCGCACCACCGGGCTGGGCGCCGACCGTCGCCGGGGGCTCCATGATGGTCAGTTGGGCCCGGGTGACGCTGGCGGGGACCGCCGAGGACATCCTGGTGCTCCTTACGTGGGTGGGACGGCTGGTGGCGCGGAGGTGTCGGGTGCGGGACGGCGTCAGGACGGGCGCAGGCCCGCGTGGGCGATCTCCAGGGTCTCCATCGCGGCCTGGGAGCTGGAGGGGTCGAAGGAGGGGCCCTCCCACCGCACCGGGACGATCCCGAGCACCTGCCAGCCGACGATCCGGCTGAGGTCCGGCCGCAGCGCCACGATCTCGCCGTCCTTCGGCTCGACCTTCCGGACGATCTCGCCCAGCCAGCGCGCGATCTTGGTGGTGTCCGCGGTGACCGCACGGGTCAGGGTGATGTTCGACCAGGTGATGCGGCCCGGCAGCTGCCAGGCGAACCCGTTGTTGCCGCCCTCCGCGTACTGCTCGATCTCGACCTGGGCGCCCAGCCCCGAGCAGGTGGTGAACTCGCCCAGGTCGTTGCCGCCGATGGTCAGGCTGAAGAACACACTGGTCGCGAAGATGTTGTCGGTCATCGGTTCCGCATCCTGATTCCTGGTCCGTGCTTCCGGTCTTGTCGCGGCGGTCGTCGGTCGACCGCCCTGCCCTGCCCCGCGCGGCCCTGCCGTGCCCTGCCCCGCGCGGCCCTGCCGTGCCCTGCCCCGCGCCGCTGCGCTCAGCGGCGCCCGTCGTGCGGACGTCCGCCGCGCTCCCGCCCCCGGCGCAGTTCGGTCCGCAGCAAGCGCCCGACCGGCTCGATCAGGCGCCGGGCCAACTCGTCGAGGTCGGCGGACGTGTGGCCGGCGGCCCCGTGGCCGGCGGGCTCGGCCGGCGCGCCGCCCGCGTGCGGCGCGGAAGCGCCCCGGGAAGGCGATCCGACGGACGGAGCCGCCTGCACCGTGGTCGGCGTCCGGGCCGGCACGGCGGTCAACGGAATCCCGGTCAGGCCCGCCTGCTCCGCCACCCGCTGCAGCACCCGCGCCGTACCCGGCGACTGCGGCGCGGGCGCGGCCGGAAGGGCCGTCCGTACGGAGGGCGCGCTCGTGGCGCGCGCCACGACGGGGGAACCCGCCGCCGGGAACAGCGTCCCCGGCACTGCCGCGACCGGGCCCGGCGGCGTCGGGGACGACGGCGGGGCCGGCTGCGGAAGCCGGGAGGCGGCCGGGAGGCGCTGGAGCGACGGAGCCGTGACCGGCGCGAGCCGGACCACCGGCGGGCGGGCCGCCGACACCGGGGCGGACGGCGAGCCGGAGCCGCCCGACTGCGGGCGCCCCGCGGACGCCGCGACGACGGCGCGCTGCACCGCCGGGTGACCGGCACCCGGGACACCGCCCCGGTCCGGTCGGGCAGCCGGTGGCACCGGGCCGCCCGGGATCGACACCGCCGCACTCGGGATCGACGCGCCCGGGGCCGACACCGCCGCGCCCGGGGTCGACGCGCCCGCACCCTGACGGCCGGGGCCGGCGTGCAGCGGGACCACGGGCCCGGCCGCGCCGGGCGGGCCGCTCACCACCGGGCTCCCCTGCCCCGCCGGGTGACCGGCCGCGCCCCGGCCACTCCCCTGCCTCGACGGACGCCCCACGCGCGCACGCTGCAGCACCGCGGCCACTCCGCGCACCGCGCCCGTACCCGTGCCGGCACCCTCGTGTACACCCGTATCACCGGACGATCGATGCGTCACCGCGGCCACCGGGGCGGCACCCGACGGCACCGGGCTCCCCTGCGCCGACGGACCGTCGGCCGTCGCCCCGCCATCCGCCCGTTCCGAGGAACGACGCAGCCGCCGCACCACGGCGGCGACCCCGCGCGCCTCACGCGCGTCGGCCCTCCGGCCCGGCGTCGCGGCCACCGGAGAACGCTGCAGCACGCCCGCATTCGCACCCGCACCCGCACCCGCACCCGCACCGGACAACCGGCCCGGCACCACCGCAGCGCCGGACCGCGCGGGACCTCCCGGCGACGCCGACGGCCCGACGACGGCGCGGCCGCCGGACGACGCAGGTCCGGCACCCGCTAGGGCACCCGGTTCGCCGTCCGTTCGCGGCTGGAGCGCCCTGGGCCAGACGGCCGGCACCACGGGCGGGGCCGGCGCGGTCGCGCCGGGGCCCGGGCGGGCCCCGGCCCCGGGCGCGGCCGGCGGGGTCCCGAGGGTGGACTTCATCGGGCGCTCGCCGATCAGTCCACGCCTCGGGCCGGTGGGTGCCACGGCGCGTTGCACGCCCCGGATCCCGGCCACCGGTCGCGCGGGAACCACCGGACGGGCACCGCCGCCTGTGGGCGCGTCGGCCGTCCGGTCCGGCACCCCGGCGGGGCCGGGGCGGGTCGCGGGAACGCCGGGTACCGGCGCGCCGGTACCGAGCACCGGCCGGGCCACCGGTTCGCTGCCACGGCGCTCCGGACCGACCGCGTGCGGACCGGAACCCGTGTCGGCCGGGCCGCTCCGGTCGGCCGGCCGGCCGCCAGCGCCGGCGTGGGACGGGGCTGTCGCCCCCGCGGTCGGCCCCACCGGGACGTCGTTGCGGCGCCGGGCGGCGCGCTGCACGCGCGGCTCCCGGTCGGCTGCGGGCGCGGAGGCACCGGCGGCGCTCCCGGATCCGACGGTCGGCTCTGCCGGGCCGTCACCGGGGGAACGGACGGTCCGTTGCACGGGCAGCCCCTCGCCGACCGGCGGCGCCGGGGCGACGGGCGCACCCTGCACCGGCGCGCCGCCCCCGGCGCTGCCGGCCGTGGCCGCAGCAGCCGTCGGGCCCACGAGGCGTCGGACCGGTGGCCGCCCGCCGAGCAGCGGGGCGGTGCGGCCCGGCGCGGCCGCCGTCGGGGGCAGCGCGTCGAGCGGCGCGCCCAGGCCTCCGCGGGTGCGGGCCGTGGACGGGGTCGGGGACGGGGACGGGGTGGAACGTGCCTGTCCGGCACGTTCGGTGTTCGGTGACGAAGGCACCGACGGCGTCGACGACGGTTCGGACGGCGACGCGGACGTATGTGCGGATGCGTGCGCGGACGCGGCGGTGCCGCCCCCGGCCGGGGCCCGCTGGACGCTGGGTGCGGCACCGGTGGCACCGGCGGCACCACGCTCGGCGCGGGACGGCGCCCGGCCGCCCTGCTGCGCGACCGTACGGGTGCGGTCCTGGGTGGCCTCGGGCCCGCCCGTTCCGGTCCCGGTGGACCCCGGGCCGGCGGGGACGACCGGCATGGCCGGTCCAGCCGGGGCGGCGTCACCGGGCCGGGGCCCGACCACGGGCGTGGCGCTCGCGGGCAGCGAGGTCAAGGGCGCGCCGAGGACCGGCCGGGCGGGCACGGCAGCGCCACCGGGCGCGGCAGCAGCGGGCACAGCGGAAGCGGGCGCGGCGGCGCCCGGTGCGACGGCTCGTTGGACGACCCCTTCGGGCCGCCCGGCCGGCGCGGACGCCGCACCGCCGACCGGCCCCGAAACCGGAGCCGCACCCTGATCCGGACCCGGATCCGGCCGCACGTCAGCCTCCGCCCTCCCGGGCGAACGGGTGCCGGCGGCCGGGTCCGTCCGACGGCTCGACGGTTCGACGGCGGTCCCCGGCGTTCTGCTCGGGGCCGGGACCGCCGCCACCGGGCGCGCGGGCAGTGCCCGGGGGCGCCGCGCCACGGTCAGGGGTGCGCCGACGGAACGGGTTCGCACCGGGCGCACCGGGCCGGCCGCGTCACTGCGGCGCGGGGACGCGACGTCCCCCTCGGGCGCGAGTGCGGTGCCGGCGGTGTCACCAGGGCCGGCGGCGTCTGTGGTGGTGGAAGGACCGGTCGGGCCGGCAGCGCCGCCGCTCCGGCCCGGAGCGGCCGACCGCTGGACCGCCGCGGGGCGCGCGCCCCGCGGCGCCGAGCGCACGGAAAGCCGCCGCACCGCACCGGCCCGCTGGACCGGTCGTGGCTGCCCGGACTCCCCGGGCTCGGCCGCCGGTTGCGCCTCCGCGGCCCCGGACCCGGCCGCGCCGGGCGCACCCGGGGCGACCGGCATCGCCAGTCCGGTCCCGCCCGCGACGGCGGCGGCCGGGGCGACCGGTACCGCCATCGCCCGCAGGATGCCGACCGGCGCGGACGGCAGGACCGCGTGGCCGAGCGGACCGCTCAGCGAGGGGTCCTGCCAGGAGGCGAGACGGGACCGGAACCTCAGGCCGTCGCTGACCCCGTGCGCCGGGGTCGCCAGGGTCGGGGCCAGTGGCCGCACCGCGCGCCACCCCCCGTCCCCCGTCGGCGGACGACGCCGAGCCACGCCGTCGGCACCTCCGACGGCGCCGACGGCCCCGGCGGCGCCGGAGTCACCGCTCGCGCCGCCGGCCGTCGTCACCGACGGCAGTGCCGCCGGTGAATCGGCCGACGACCCGGCCGTCGACTCGTCCGCCCTCCGGCGGCCGATCCAGTCCCGAAGCCCCACCCGGCTCACCCTCCTTCGCTGACACGGGTGTTGAGACGGGCGATCTCGCGCACCCACTGCCCGCGTTCACGGTGGGTCAGGTCGAGGATGTCCTCCCGCTGCCAGTGGAAGTGGTAGGCGATGTACGCGATCTCCTCGTACAGCCGAGCAGGCGCGTACGTCACGATTCCCCCAGGCGCCCACCGGCGAGGTCGACCTCGAAGGCGCCGTCGCAGTGCGGGCAGGTCACCGCGGCGCGCGTGTGGCCTTCGCTGTTGATCCGCTGGTAGAGGTCCTGGAGGAACGCGACGTCGGTGGCGTACATCCGCTCGACGATCCCGGCGTGCACGTCGGTGAGGTCGCCCAGCCTGGTGATGACGTGACTGAGCAGCACCACGCTCAGGTAGGCCGGGTTCTCCTTGACCCGCAGGTCGATCTGCGGCATCAGCTCGTCGCGGGCGGTGGCCAGGCGCATGGTGCCGTGCCGGTGGACGGTGCCCTCGTCGTCGACGTAGCCGAGCGGCAGCTCGAAGTCGAACTCGGTGTGCGGTGCCTGCCCCCGGGGGCCCGGCGCTCCGGCCGGTCCCGCCGGACCCGCGGGCTGCTGCTGCTGCGGCGGCGCGGTGTTCTGCGGGGCCGGGGCCCGTTCCAGGAGTTCGTCAAGGCCGATCCGTCGCCTCACTCTACGCTGATCTCCTCGAACACGATGGTCACGGTCTCCGTCGCGGCGCTGGACTCGCCGGCGGTGAGCGTGGGGCCCTCCCAGCGGCTGGCCCAGGCATTGGTCAGCTGGATCCGCCGCAGGGTGGCACCGGTGGTGTCCTTGACCTCGATGGTGAGGTTCTGCCGCGCGGTGTTGATCGCCCCGTTGTTGAGGGTCTCCTTGATCCAGGTGGTGAACGCGCCGCTCTTGTCGAGGCCGCGGGTGATCGTCACCTCGCCGGGCAGCCGGGCGCCCGGCTGCTTGCGGACGATCAGCTTGCCCTCCTGGGTCACCTGCTTGTACTCGACGACCTCCTGGTCGACCGTCAGATTGCTGATCTCCTTGACGGACTCGACGTTGTAGCCGCCGAGTTGGACGCCGAAGATGTGTGTGGAGAGCGGATCGCCTTCAGCCATGGCTAGTTGTCACCTTCCGATGGGGTGCCGACCGGGTACCGGGTAGTACGGGTGCCGGTCACTCGTTGACGAGGCTCGTGCTGTCTGAGAACTGGGACAGCCGGAACACCACGAACTCCGCCGGCTTCACCGGAGAGACCCCGATCTCGCAGATCACCTGGCCGAGGTCGATGGACTCCGGCGGGTTGTTCTCGCGGTCGCACTTGACGTAGAAGGCCTCGGCCGCGGTCTGGCCGAACAGCGCGCCGCGCCGCCACTCCTCGGTGAGGAACGCGGTGATGTTCCGGCGGATGCTGGACCACAGCCGGTCGTCGTTGGGTTCGAAGACGACCCACTGGGTCCCCAGGAGGATGGACTCCTCCAGGTAGTTGAAGAGCCGGCGCACGTTCAGGTAGCGCCAGGCCGGGTCGGAGGAGAGGGTGCGCGCGCCCCAGATCCGGATGCCGCGTCCGGGGAAGGCCCGCACGCAGTTGACGCCGATCGGGTTCAGCAGGTCCTGTTCGCCCTTGCTGAGGCGTATCTCCAGGTCGACCGCGCCGCGGATGACCTCGTTGGCGGGCGCCTTGTGCACGCCGCGCTCGGCGTCGCTGCGCGCCCACACCCCGGCGGCGTGCCCGCTCGGCGGGACCATCACGTTGCGGCCGCTCGCCGGGTCGAAGACCTTGATCCACGGGTAGTACAGGGCGGCGTAGCGGGAGTCGAAGCCCGCCTCGTCGTTGCGCCAGGTCCGCATCTGCTGGGCGTTGAGGCCGGGCGGCGGGTCCAGGACGGCGATCCGGTCGCCCATCTGCTCGCAGTGCGACATCACGGCGAGCTGGACGGTCCGCAGTCCCTCGCCGTCGATGTCGCCGCGCTGGTAGGCGCTCATCAGGTCGGGCACCGCGACCATGGTGATCTCGTCGATCGCCTCCAGGCCGGAGAAGCCGGTCCGGGCGGCGGCGTCGCCGACGTACTCGGCGGGGTCGAGCCGGCCGGCCGGGGCCGCGACGGGCCCGGTCGCCGGCGCCGGGGCGGCGGCGAGGGCGTGGGTCGTGCGCTCGGGGCGGCTCGGGGCGGTGCCGGGCTGCTCGACGACGGCGACCAGCTTCGACTCGCGCAGCTGGGTGACGACGTAGCCCTTGGTGCTCTTGCGGGTCGAGACGTCGTACGTCTCCACGACCTCGGCGCCGCGGCGGACCAGCAGGCGGAAGCGGTCCTCGGGGACGTTGTCACCCTCCACGTCGGCGATTTCGAGGGAGACCCCGCCGCCCGCGCCGGGCAGCGCCGTGAAGAGGAAGCCGGCGATCGCGACGGGCACGGGCCCGCCGACGGCGGCGGCCGGGGCGGCGCCGGGCGTCCGCCGGGCCGGGTCGCCGACCCGCACGACGTAGGCGGAGCCGCCGCCGTTGGCGAAGTACCCGTACACCGAGTGGGCCAGGTAGGTGCCCTCGGTGAATCCGCCGAACCGCTGGACGTACTGGTCCCAGTTGGTCACCAGCGTGGGCTCGTGGAAGGGACCGGTCTCGGCGAAGCCGACGAAAGCGGCGACGGCGGTGCCGACCCCCTCGATCGGCCGGGCACCGGACTGGACCTCCTCCACGTACACGCCCGGGGTGAGGTAGGACGGCATTCGCGCTCCTTCGGGTGGCCGGTCATTCGTCCACGAGTCTGCTGCCCGACCCCCGCCCGGGGACATGTCCGCAGGTCCCGGACCGGGGGCAAGAACGACTGCCCCGGCGGGCACCCGACGGGTGCGCGCGGACCCGTCCGACCTGCGGCGGGCCCACCGCCCCGCCGATCCGACCGAGCCGCCTGACCCGCCGACCCGGCCCCCACGAACCGCCGAGACCCCGCCACCGTCCGGGCGGTGGCGGGTCAGAGCCGCCCGGCGTCCCCGAGGACGCCCAGCCAGGGCCCGAACTCGCTCTCCAGCACCAGCCGGCCGAGTTTTCGGTACTCGCCGACCACCGCGGCGACCAGCTGCGCCATGCCCAGCGGGGCACCCGCGCCGGCCGCCAGGTAGGCCGCGGAGACCGCACAGGCCCGGATGGAGCCGCCGGTGAGTTCGAAGTGCCGGGCGCAGAAGTCCAGGTCGAGGTCGTCACCACGGGGCAGCCGCGGCCCCAGGCAGCGGTCCCACAGCACCCGTCGCTGTGCCTCGTCCGGCCGCGGGAACTCCGCGATGACGTCGAGTCGCCGGGTGAACGCCTCGTCGAGGTTGGCGCGCAGGTTGGACGTCAGCACCGCGATCCCATCGAACGACTCCATGCGCTGGAGCAGGTAGGCCGTCTCGACGTTGGCGTGGCGGTCGTGCGCGTCCTTGACCTGCGAGCGCTTCCCGAACAGCGCGTCCGCCTCGTCGAACAGCAGGACGCCGTTCACCTGCGCGGCCTCGGTGAAGATCCGTTCCAGGTTCTTCTCGGTCTCGCCGACGTACTTGTCCACCACGGTGGACAGGTCCACGACGTACAGCTCCATGCCGAGCTCCGCCGCGACCACCTCGGCCGACATCGTCTTGCCGGTGCCCGACTCCCCCGCGAACAGGGCGATCACGCCGTTGCCCCGGCCGCCGCCGGGCCGCATCCGCCAGTTCCCGAGCACCTGGTCGCGGTGGCGGGCCCGCAGCACGAGTTCGCGCAGCCGGCCCGCGGTGGGACCGGGCAGCACCAGGTCGGCCCAGCCGACGCCGGGTTCGATCCGGCGGGCGAGGCGGGCCAGGCCGGCCGCGTTCTGCGCCCGCACCGCGGACCGGACGTCCTCGGCGCGCACCGGGCGCCGCTCGGCGGCCGCCGTCCTGACCGCCACCGCGGCGGCCCGCTCCAGCTGCTCCTGGTCCACCCGGTAGGCGGCCACCGCCTCGGTGAGCTCCTCGCTCAGCGGCTCCGGTTCCCGCCCGTCCGGCCGGGCGCCCAGCGCCCGGGCCCAGCGGGCGGCCCGGCCGTGCGCGTCCGGCGGCGGGACGGTGAGCACCACGGGGCTCTCCCGTGCCCAGGCCGGGTCCCACACCTGCGACCCGTGCACGACCAGCGGCACGCCGGTGAGTTCCGCGCACAGCTCGCGCAACAGGGCGGCCCGTTCGGGCCGTTCGGGTTCGAGGCGGTCCAGCGGGCCGAACACGACGCCGCCCCCGCCCAGCCGGGCCTCGCGGGCCAGCACCCGCACGGTTCCGGGCGACGGGCGGGCGGCCAGCGCGCCGGCGTCGACGACCAGGGGTGCTCGTCCGTCGGCCGCGAGGGCGGCCACCGCCGGCGGCACGGCGTGCCCGCCCCGGTCCAGCAGGTGCACCAGCCCGCCGGTCGCGGCGGCCGCGAGCACCCGCTCGACGAACTCCGCGGCCGCACCGGTGCCGACGGCACCCGCCGCGTCCGCACCGGCCGCGTCCGCACCGGCCACGTCCGCACCGGCCACGTCCGCACCGGCGGCCGCGCGGCGGGCCAGCCCGGCGAGCGCGCCGTCCGGCTCGTCGCCGCCGAGCAGGTGGGCCGTCACCCGCTCCGGCACCCGCAGGGTGCGGGAGAGCAGCGGACGCTCCGGCTCGGTGACCTCCAGGAGGCCGCCGGCGACCAGGGGGGCCCGTACCGAGAAGCGGGAGCGGCCGGCGCCGGCCGCTCCCGGCAGGCCGCACAGTTCGAGGGCCAGTCCGACGGTCGCCCGGCGTCGGGTCAGGTCGTCGTTGAGGTAGCCGTAGAGCTGTTCGAAGCGGGTGTCGAGGTCGGGGGCCAGGGCCACCAGCAGGAGTTCGAGGTCCAGCGGGGGCAGCCCGAAGGCCCCGCAGAGCCGCGCGAGCCGGGAGCCGGGGGGCGGCGGCGCGGGCCCGTCGCCGAGGGCGGCCCCGCCGGCGCCCGACGCGGCGGAGGCCGCGAGGATCCGTTCCACCGCGTCCGGGCCGAGGTACTGGCCGCGGTAGGGGTCGTCGGGGTCCGGGTCGTCGGCCCGGCGTTCGCGCACCGCGGTCCTGACCCGCTGCTCGACCCGTTGCAGCCGTTCCCAGAGGTCGTCGGGGCCGGGGCCCGCCACGACGGGCGCGGCCGCCGTGGCGGCCGCGGTGACCGGTGCGGCCGGTCCGAGGTCGATGCTCATCGTGTCCTCCCCCGTGCCCGGCGGCCCGGCGGCAGCTCGCGGTCCCGGGGAGCGGCGAAGCCGTCCGGTCCCGGGTCGGTGGCGCCGTGGTAGCGCAGTCGTCGGCCCGGGCCGTCGGCGGGCGCCGCACCGTCCCCGGCGGCGGCGCCGGCGTCCCGGCCGGTGTCCTGGACGTGCACCACCAGGCCCTCGGTGACCGGCGGTCCGACGGGGCTGCGCCCGCCGGGCAGCGGGGCGAGTGCCCGGAGGTCGATCGAGGGCCGCAGCTCCCCGCCGAGCGCGGACCACACGTCGGAGACCGACGGCAGTCCGGTGTCGCGCCCGGCGATGTCGAGCCCGACGGTGAGTCCGAGCTGCGCGAGCGTCCCGGTGAGCGTCCGGGCGGGCAGCGCGTCCACGGCCGTCAGGCACTGCAGCACCTCGGCCAGCAGGCGGTGTTCGTCCTGCGCCCGGTTGGTCCAGACGGTGACCAGGTAGGCCAGCTCGAACCAGCGGGGCGCGGCGCGGTGGGCGACCACCACGCCGTCCGCGTCGTACTCGGCGACCTCGCCCGCCTGCCGGCGGTCCGTCTCCTCACGGATCCCGTAGAGGAAGACGCTGACCGTCGGCGCGGTGCGCCGGGCGGTGAAGTCCCGGGTGGGCGCGTCGAAGACCACCTCGACGCCGCGTTCCGGCAGTCCGGCCTCGGCGAGCAGGAGCCGCAGCGCCTCGTCGACCTCGTGGATCATCGCCGCTCCACCTCCCCCGGCGGGCCGATGCTGCCCTCGACCACGAGGAACGGGGTGGTCACCGGGGAGAACCCGGGGCCGTCGGCGGTGATGGTCCGCGGGCCGGTCTCGTCCTTGGGCAGGATGAGCAGCTGGCCGGCGAAGGTCCCGTCGGCCCGGGGGTAGGTGGGGGCGGCCGCGGCGGTGATGCCGGGCTGCCAGGTGAACCGCACCGGGACGCCGGGCGGGAAGTCCACGCCGCGCACGGAGGTCACGAAGCCGGGCTTGCCGATCGGCGGCACCGCGACGATGCGGGGCTGCAGGATGCGCAGCGGGGTGCTCGCCCGGTGCGGTCCCGGGTCGGCGTCGGTGCCGGTGGTGGTCAGTTCCGCGGTGACGGTGGTCTGCAGGGGCGCGTCGGGTGACAGCACCACCCGGACCACCTGGCTGCCGCCCGGGGAGAGGTCGGCCAGCTGGCAGGTCCCGGCCCGGCAGCCCGGGGGCAGCGCCTCGGTGGGCACCCCGGCGGGCAGGCCGAGGGACAGCCGCAGCCCGGTCGCGAGGGCCTGGCCGGTGTTGCGCACCGTGTAGCTGACGGTCACGTGGCCGCCGACGTAGCCGGGGTTCGGCTGGGCGTCGACCGACACTCCGGGGCCGGCCTGCGGCGGCGGGGCCGGCGCGGGTGCGGGTGCGGGGGGCGGGGGTACGGGGGTCGGCGTGGTGGTGGGGGTCGGAGCCGGGGTCGGTGTCGGGCTCGGGCTCGGCGACGCGGACGGTGACGGTGTGGGCGTCGGCGAGGGGGTCGGCGGGTCCAGCACCGGCAGGAGGGTCCGGGCGGAGTCGTCGCCGGGGTTGGGGTCGACGACCGTCCCGGTGACGCTCCAGCCGAACTCCCGGCTGCCGGTGCTCGTGCCGATCAGCCGGGCGGTGACCTTGACCACCGCGCCGGGTGTCAGGGTGCCGAGGTCGCACCGCAACGCCGCGGCGTCGCACTGCCCGACCGGGGTGGTCAGTGCGCCGAGCCGGGCGCCGGTGGGCACCGAGGCGGTGAGGACGGTGGCGGGCGAGGGCGCGGGGCCCTTGTTGGTGACGGTGATCGTCACGTCGGTGCCGCCGCCGACGGGGACCGCGGGGGTCCGCTCGGGTGCGCTCAGCGCCAGGTCGACGGACTGCTGGACGGCGGGCTCCTTCTGACGGCCCGGCAGTCGCCGGGCGAGCGGGGTGAGCGTGCCGGATGCGAAGTCGTAGACGGCCAGTCCCTCCGGCGAGTTGGGCGGCAGGGCCCGGCGGGAGGTGAGCACCAGTTGCGCGCCGTTCGCCGTCCAGGCGACGTCGCGGGGCTGGAAGGGGCCGGACTCGGAGGTGTCGGGCAGCGGCCGGGTGCAGGCGTCCTTCTGCCCGCGGAGCCCGGTGGGCAGCAGGACGGTGCAGTCGCCGCCGGTGGGCGCCATGGTCAGCACCCCGTTGCGCTGGTTGTTGCCGCCGTCACCGCCCTTGCGGTTGAAGGCGATGCGCCGGCCGTCGGGCGAGAAGGCGGGACTGTCGTCGATGACGTCGCAGGCGCCCGGGCAGGCCGTCCGGCTGAGGTCGGTCTGCTTGCCGAGGTCGTCGGCGGGCACGGTCCACAGGTGCAGGTTGCCGGCGTTGCCGTTGATCACCGCGCTCCGGGAGAAGACGATCAGCTTCCCGTCGGGGGACCAGAAGGGCTGGCCGTCCGATGCGCCCGGCTGGCCGGCCGGCGGCTGGACGGTGCCGACGATCGCCCCGGTGGAGACCTGGGCGATCAGGACCCGGCCCGGGCGGGCCGGTTGCCCGCCGCCGCCCGGGGAGCTGCGGCTGAACACGATCAGCCGGCCGTCCGGCGAGACGGAGGGGTCGGTGTCCCGGTCGAGCGGGCCGCGGCCGGCCAGGTTCATCGGGTGCGGGTTCGCGCCGTCGGCGTCGGTCAGCCAGATCCGCTGGATCCGCCCGGCCGGCGAGTCCTCGTAGCGGGTGACCACGATCTGCCGGCCGTCGGGCGTGTAGCCCTGCCGCTCGAACCAGGGGTCGTAGCCGGGGCGGGGGTGGAAGAGCGGGTCGGCCGCGGGGTCGGGGTCGGTGGTGGTGGCGGCGGCCGGGTCCTCCGTGAGCACGCTGACGCCGAGGTCGCGCGGGTCGGAGCCGTCGGGGCGGACGTCCTGCAGGTCGGCGATGTTGGAGGCGGTGGCACTGGTCTGCTCGACCACCGGCCCGCCCTTGTCCTGGCTGCCCAGCCAGGCCGGGGTCGCGATCAACCGGTCGGTGCTGTAGAGCACCTTGGGGTCGTCGCAGGAGCAGGTCGGCGCGCGGTACAGGTTGACGACCGGTGGTGTGGGCGGTTCGGGCCGCTGCGGCGGGGTGGCGGGGGTGAGCAGGTCGGAGCTGAGGAAGAGGACTCCGCTGCCGTCGGCCAGCCAGGAGGCGGAGCCGGTCCGCCAGGTGGAGCCGGTGCGGAGGAAGAAGGCCTTGTCGCCGCCGGTGGGCGAGGTGAGCATCAGGGTCCGGCCCTGGTCGGCACCCTTGTCCCAGGTGTAGACGATCTGGTTGCGGTGCGCGTCGTCGTCGACCGGGTTCCAGCTCGGGTCGACGGCGTCGCCGGTGGTCACGGCGGTGATCTTGGTCGGCGCGCCGCCGGCGAACGGCCGCAGGTAGATCTGGGTGTGCGCCGGGTCGCCGGTGCAGGCGTAGGCGACCCACCGGCCGTCGGGCGAGACGGTCGGGTGGGTCTCGTCGGACGAGCCGTCGGTCAGCCGGCGCAGCCCGCCGCCGTCCCGGTTCACCACCCACAGGACGTGCTGGGGCTTCCCGCCGGTCCCGGGCTCCACCGACTCGAAGACGACGGCCTTGCCGTCCGGGGCCAGCGCGGGGTGGGCGGTGTCCATGCCGGTGGTGAGCTTGTGCACCGCACCGGCCGCGTCGCGCAGGTAGACCTGGGGCAGCGGGCCGTCCCGCAGGCTGGTGAAGACCAGTTCGTCGCCGCGGGCGGAGGGGTCCTGGTCGAAGTGGACCGGGCCGGGCCCGAACAGCGGGGTGCTGGCCGCCGCACCGGTCACCCGGCCGAGGCCTCGGTGGTTGGTGCCGGCGAAGACGATCCGTCCGGCGGTGGGCTCGGCGGCGGCGGCCGGGGCCACGGGGGCGCTCTGCCCGCCGGGGGCGGCGATGCCCAGGGTCACCACGGCCGCCGCCAGCGCGAGCAGGACCGCGACGGCGGCTCGGGCCGGCCGCCGGACGGAGCGGGGAGTGGCGGTGGCGCCGATCACGCTCGACCTCACAGGTTGGCAGGGGCGTTTTCCCGCAGTCTCCCCGGCCCGGAAGCCCGGGAACAGAGCCCGGACGCCCGAGCCGGGGGTAACAACGGGTGTCCCCGGAGGGCAGGCGGCCACGACCGCGCGCCCCTCAGATCAGGCCGCGCCGCATGGCGTACCCCACCGCGTGCGCCCGGTTGCGCAGTCCGAGACGCGTGATGATCTCGTGCAGCACGTTCTTGACGGTGCGTTCGGAGTAGGAGGTCTTGGCGGCTATCTCACTGGTGTCGAAGCCCTCCGCGACCAGCCGGAGCATCTCCGCCTCCCGGGCCGTCAGGGTCGACAGGGTCAGGCCCCGCCCGTCGAGCATGGTGCGCTGAAGCATCCCGATCCGGTCGAGCAGCTCGCCGAGCAGGTCCCCGGGCATCACGCCCTCGCCGTTGGCCAGGGCCGTGATGAGGTGCACCAGCCGGTCCTGGTCCGCCTCCGAGCGGCGCAGCACGGCGGCGACCCCGCACTCGACGATCGTCTGCAGCCCGCCGGCCTCGAAGTGCCCCACCACCAGGCCTATGGCGCCCGAGGTGGCGAGCCGCAGCCGGCGCAGGTGCTCGGCCACCGCCTCGGTCATGGCGTCGACGACCAGCAGGGAGACCTCCGCCCGTGCCGCCTCGCTCTCGCTGAGCAGCTCCACCTCGGGCCGCTGGCGCAACTGCTGGACCACGCCGGTCTGCAGGATCAGGTCCTCGGCGTAGACCGCCACGCGCACCTGGGCCGGCTTGCCCCGCACTTGGGCGGAGGTGACCGGCCCGGACGGCCTGGTGGTGCCGGCCGTCCTGGTGCCGGTGGAGGGACGGGCGGTGCCGGACGTGCGGGAGCTGCCGGGCTGCGGGGGCACCAGCGCCCGCAGGGTGGTGACGGCTTCCTCACGGCAGGCGCGGGACGTATCGGTCGATGTCATCGAACTACTCCATTTCCTCAGTGGACCCGTGGTGGTGACGGCCGGTCGCCGCGGCGGCGGGGCGCCGGTCGTCGGCCTGGGGTGGTGCGGGTGCCCGGCTCGCGGGGTGCGCCGTGACGGCGCCGGGCAGGGTCGGTCGGTCCCCGCGGGCAAGGGGTGTGCCCACAGCTTGCCCGCACGGCCCTCTCATCCGACGCGCCGACAGGCCTACCGTCACGCTATGACCACATCCGCCGAACTCGGCCTGCCCGCCATCACGGTGGCGCCCGGTGGCGTGGCCACCACGACCCTGACGGTACGTAACGATCTTGACATCGTTGAGGCGTACTCGTTGGAGGTGGTCGGCGACTGCGCCGCGTGGACGACGGTCGAGCCCGCCCGGATCTCCCTCTTTCCCGGGACGTCCGAGACGGTGACGGTGCGTCTGGCCCCGCCGCGATCCTCCGCCGCCCGGGCCGGTGAGTTCCCCCTCGGCATCCGGGTGCTGCCGGCCGAACGACCCGAGCTGGTGACGGTCCCGGAGGCCACCGTCACCGTGACGCCCTTCCACGAGCTGCAGGCGGCGCTCGCACCGCGCCGCCGCCGCGGCTGGCTGCGCGGACGCTACCGCGCCTCGGTGCGCAACCTCGGGAACACGCCCGGCACGGTGGTCCTCACGCCCGGCCAGGCCGGGGAGGACCTGCGGTTCCGGGTCACCCCGGAGCGGCTGCGGCTGGAACCCGGCGAGTCCGCCGAACTGCGGCTGCAGGCGCGGACCCGCAAGCTGATCTGGTTCGGCAAGCCCGCCGCCTGGCCGTTCGAGGCCACGGTGGGCCCGCAGAACGCCCCGGGCGGCAAGGGCCCGGACGGCAAGGGCCCGGACGGCAAGGAGGCCGCCGGCGCCGCGGGGACCACCGGCAGCGGCACGGACGGCACGTCCGGAACCGCTCCGGCCGATCCCCTGACGGCCGTCCAGCGTCCGCGCCTGGACGGTGAGTTCATCCAACTTCCGATCCTCCCCAAGTGGCTGCTCGCTCTCCTGGCGGCGCTGCTCGCGCTGCTGCTGGCCTGGTTCGCCCTGGTCCGCCCGGCGGTGCGCAGCTCCGCGAAGCAGGCCGCCGAGCAGGCCGTCGCCCAGCAGAGCGCCACCCCCACCCCGGCCGCGACCCCCGGCGCCCCCGCGCCCGGTGCGCCGACGGCCTCCCCGGGCGGGAGCCCCGGCGGCCAGTCCAAGCCGGGCGCCGGGCAGTCGAGCCCCGGCACCGGCGGCCGGAACTCCGGCCCGGGCGGGCTGGCGGTGCCGGGCACCGGCCAGCAGAGTTCCGCCACGATCGACGTGCAGAGCGCGAACGCCTCGTCCGCCGTGGGCAGTTACCAGGTGCCGCACGGCAAGGTCTTCGACATCACGGACCTCGTGGTCGCCAACTTCCAGGGTGACCAAGGGCTAATCACCATCACGGCCGGAAACCAGGTGATCACCACGATCGCCCTGGAGACCTTCCGCAACCAGGACTACCACTGGGTGACCCCCATCCAGGTGACCGAGGACCAGGCGGTGACGGCGAGCGTGACCTGCGAGTCCCCGGGCACCCCGGCCTCGGGCAAGCAGGCGTCCACGTGCCACGAACTCCTCAACATCAGCGGTGCACTGAGCGACATCAGGCAGGGGAACTGAAGCGGCGTACAGCGTGACCTTCCCTCTCCGGGCAACCGGACCGGAACGGTACGCCCGGCGCCCCGACGATGGCGACGGGTCCCTTTCGACCCGTTCGTCTCCGATCACTCCCTCCCGTATCTCCTCCCACGCCCCGTGACCATGTCAACACGGCGCGGACAGCGCCGCCGGTCAGGGCACCTGCCGACAACCCCGGCAGGACCGGACCGACCGGGCCAAGGCTGCCCTTGCGGGCAACCGAACCGTGCCCCGCAGGGCAGTCGGCCAGTCCCCCGGGGGCGGCGAAGTCTGCCCCGGCGTACTGCTGACGACCCGTCGGCGAGGCAGTGACGTGGGCCACTCCCGCACCGCCACGACGCGGAGCGCACACACGAACGCCGGAATGCCGGCCCCGATCCCGGGGCCGGCAT
>NZ_JBHWCL010000148.1:0-24964 GCF_042735125.1 Kitasatospora sp. NPDC059599
GAAAAGAGGGCGCCCCCTCCCCGACCCGGAGGTCGGAAAGGGGGCGCCCTCGAAAGGCTCTGCTACAACCTCAGTTGTCGCCGTCCTCGTCGATCAGGAAGCCCCGCATCGGTGCCGGAGCCTGCTGCATCGGCTGCGGCGGCTGCGGACGGACCGCCGCCATCGGCTGGGTCATCCCGGCCGGCTGCATCTGCGGAGCCCCGCTGTTGCCGCCGGTCGACTGCCCGCCGAAGCTCGGCGCCGGGGAGTTGCTGCCGAAGGAGCTGTTCCCGCCGAAGGACGGCGAGTTGCCACCGAACGACGGCTGGTTGCCGCCGAAGCTCGGCGCGCTGCCCATCCCACCGGCACCGGCCGGCGTCATCGACGAGGCCGCCGGCGGCAGCGACGCCGTGGCGGGGATCCGCGGCGGGGCGAGCGAGTCGTCGGCCTGCGACTCCAGCTGACGCAGCTGGGTCTCCAGGTACGACTTCAGGCGCGTACGGTACTCGCGCTCGAACGCCCGCAGGTCCTCGACCTTGCGCTCCAGCGTGGCCCGCGCGGACTCCAGTGAGCCCATCGCGACGCGGTGCTTCTCCTGCGCGTCCCGCTCCAGGGCGTCGGCCTTGGCACGGGCGTCGCGCTCCAGACCCTCGGCCCGGCTGCGCGCCTCGCCGACGATCTTGTTGGCCTCGGAACGGGCCTCGGAGATCGCCTGGTCGGCGGTCTGCTGGGCGAGCGCGAGCACGCGGGCAGCGCTGTCGCCACCGGGGCCCTGCTGCTGCATCGGGGCGCCGAGCGGGCCACCCATCTGCTGCGGGCCACCCATCTGCTGCGGGCCGCCGGGGCCCATCTGCTGCGGGCCACCCATGGGGCCGCCCATCTGCTGCATCTGCTGCTGGCCCATGCCCTGGCCCATCGGGTTGCCCATCTGCTGCGGGCCACCGGGGCCGCCCATGGGCTGGAGCATCTGACCGCCCATCGGCTGCACCAGCTGCTGCTGGCCGCCCATGGTCTGGTTCATCTGCTGCTGCGGGCCGCCGGCCGGCGGGAGCTGCGGCGCGGACCCGGCGGGCAGGCCGAGCGGCTGGTTGCCCATCTGCTGCTGCGGGCCGCCGGGGCCCATCTGCTGCGGACCACCCGGACCCATCTGCTGCGGGCCGCCGGGGCCCATCTGCTGCGGGCCGCCCGGGCCCTGCTGGCCGGGGACCGGCGGGCCGGATATGGCGGCCGGCACCGGGGCGCCACCCTGGCGGGGGGCGTCCTGCGGCGGCTCCTTGCGCAGGTTGGCCTGGTTCTGCGCGGCGGCACGAGTCGCGGCGGCCAGCTTGGCGCGCAGGTCCTCGTTCTCCCGGAGGAGGCGGGTCAGCTCCGCCTCGACCTCGTCGAGGAAGGCATCGACCTCGTCCTCGTCATAGCCTTCACGCAGGCGGACGGTCGTGAACTGCTTGTTCCGAACGTCCTCGGGGGTCAATGGCATCTCTTCACCTCAACGTGATCGTCGGCACACCGGCATCCTGTCGCATCGCTCACCTACGACTAGGGGTGCACAAGCGAGATCAGGACATACACAATGATCATCAGTACGAAGAAGGACAGGTCGAGCGCCACGCCCCCGAAACGCAACGGCGGAATGAGCCGCCGAAGAAGCTTGAGCGGCGGATCCGTGACAGTGTACGTGGCCTCCAGGACCAGGACCATGGCCTTGCCGGGCCGCCACGAACGCGCGAACTGGAAGACCCAGTCCATGACCAGCCGTACGAGCAGGAACACCAGGAAGACGGTCAGGGCGTAGTAGAGCACCGCCCACACGATGTCCATCGCGTTTTCCCTCTCCCCGGTCCCGAGCCCTCGGGCCCGCCGCTCGTCACCTGTCGCTAACCCACTGTTGATCAGATCCACACGTAAAGTCGTGGCCGGGTCAGCTCTGGTTGAAGAACCCACCCTCGGCGATCCGAGCCTTGTCCTCCGCCGTGACATCGACGTTAGCAGGCGACAGCAGGAACACCTTCTGCGTCACGCGCTCGATACTGCCGTGCAGACCGAAGACGAGTCCAGCGGCGAAGTCTACGAGCCGCTTGGCGTCCGTGTCGTCCATCTCGGTCAGATTCATGATCACGGGGGTGCCGCCGCGGAACTGTTCCCCGATGGTACGGGCCTCGTTGTAGGTCCTCGGGTGCAGCGTGGTGATGCGGTAGGGCTCTCGTTCGTTCACTACCTTGGGCATGATCACCGGGGCGCTCTTCTCCAGGTTGTGGCGGCGTTCGGGTGTGATGGACGACACGGGGGCCATCCTCGGGGTCTCCTGTCGGATCGGCACCGCCGCCGGCACCGGCTGCGGGGTGATCGAGGAGACCGGGGCGGGCGTGGCGGCGGCCGCGGCGGCCGGCCGGGGGATGTCCTCGGTCCGCTGCCCCGTCCGGATCGGCTCGGGGTCCGCGTCGTAGTCGTCGTCGGGGTCGTACCCCTGGCCGTCGTACGTCTCGTCCTCCACGAGGCCGAGGTAGACCGCCATCTTGCGCATTGCGCCGGCCATGCTCCTGTCTCCTCCGCTCATGGCCACCTCGCTGGTGCTCGGTGGCTGCTTCGCGAAGCCGCGCCCCTTCCGATGGTCGCTCGCTTCGCTCACTCCGTGGGGCCGGCTCCGACTCCCGGCGGCCCGGGCCGTACGGCCCTGCCTGCGGATTCCGCGGTCCATCCACGACGGCGCGTCAGGCCGACGGCCTGTCAGGGTTCGTGGAGTGGGGGCCGCGGAGCTGCGATCCACGGTTGGCTAGCGCTCCGGGGAGGGAGCTGCTAGATTCTGTCCTATTTTGTCCTGCAGTCTGATCTACTACCCGGTGACGTTACCTGAGGGGTGACCTCACTCCGAGTACCGCCGTTCCGACGCGCACATGTGTCGCCCCGGCGGCAATCGCCTGCTCAAGGTCACCGCTCATCCCTGCGGAGACCATGGTGGCAGCCGGATGGGCCGTCCGTACGGCGGTTGCGATTTCCGCCAGCCGATCGAAGGCACGGGCCGGATCCGAGGCCAGCGGACCGGCCAGCGGAGCGACGGTCATCACACCGTCCAGCCGCAGTCCGGGCGTGTCGGCGATCGCGTCGGCCAGTTGCGCGACGTCCTCCGGCGCGACCCCGGCCCGGTGCGCACCCTCCCCGTGCTCCTTGTCGAGCGCCACCTGCACCAGGCAACCGAGGTCGGGGCGCTCCGACTTGAGGACCGCCGCGGAGAGCGACTCGACCAGCCGCAGCCGGTCCACCGAGTGCACGTGGTTCGCGTACCCGACGACCGAGCGGACCTTGTTGGTCTGGAGCTGTCCGACGAAGTGCCAGTCAAGAGGAAGGTTTCTGCACTGTTCCGCCTTGGGTGCGGCGTCCTGGTCACGGTTCTCCGCGACGTCCGTCACACCCAGCCCGGCCAGCAGCGCGGTGTCCTCGGCGGGGTAGGTCTTGGTGACGACGATCAGGGTGACCTCGTCCCGCGCCCGCCCGGCGGCCGCGCAGGCGGCCGCGATCCGGCGCTCCACCACCTCCAGGCTGGTCCCGAGCTCCTCGTACCGGCCCCGCTGCCCGTCGGTCAGCCCCGCCAGGAACTCGGGTCCGCCCGGGAACGGTCCGTAGATGTCGTTCGTCATCAGTGATCAGAGCCCAACCAGACGTAACTCGCGAGCCGGCCCGTGCGCTGCTCGCGACGATAGGAGTAGTGATCGGCGGATTCGAGGGTGCAGACCGGTGAGCGCACCGGTTCGCTGATCCCCATCGCGGCCAGCTGGGCCGCGACCCCCGTCGGCACGTCCAGGGCCGGGGTCCCCCAGGAGGTCTCGGCGAAGGCCTCCGGCACTGCGGCGGCGACCTCGGCACGCAGCCCCGCCGGCACCTCGTAGCAGCCGCCGCAGACCGCGGGGCCGATGGCGGCGGCGATCCGCGCCGGCTCGGCCCCCAGTTCGATCATCGCCCGGACCACCGCGGGGACCACTCCGGCCGCCAGCCCGGGCCGGCCCGCGTGGGCCGCGCCCACGACGCCCGCCACCGGATCGGCCAGCAGCACCGGCGTGCAGTCCGCGGTCAGCACCGCCAGGGCGAGCGGGCGGTCGGTGACCACCGCGTCCACGGCCGGGGCCTCCCCCGGCGGCTGGCGCTCCGTCACCACGGCGACCTCGGCGCCGTGCACCTGGTTCATCCACACCACGTCGGCCGGTTCGAGCCCCAGCTCCCGGGCGGCCCGCACCCGGTTCTCCCGGACGGCCTCCGGGTCGTCCCCCACGGCGCCGCCGAGGTTGAGCTCCCCGTACGGCGAAGTGCTCACCCCGCCCCACCGGTCGGTGAAGGCGAAGTGAGCACCCGCGTGTACGGCGTGATCGATCACTTAAGGAAATCCGGGACGTCGAGCTCCTCCGCCGGGCTCTCCACGTACGGCTGACGGGCCGGCTGCACCTGCGGCGGCACCGGGGCGGCGGTCGTGGTGGCGGGGGTCTCGGCCGACCGGGTCGACGCGGCCGGGGTCTCCTCCGAGCGGGACGTCACCGAGCCGATGCTCCCGTACGACGGCCGGCTCGCCGGGCGCTCCGGGGCGGCCGGCGGCGTGGCCGGGCGGTCCGGGGCGGTGGACTTGACCACCGGGTCGCGGACGATCGCCGGCGGCTGCCCGCCGTCGAAGCCGGCCGCGATGACGGTGACCCGGACCTCGTCGCCGAGCGCGTCGTCGATGACCGCACCGAAGATGATGTTGGCCTCGGGGTGCGCGGCCTCGCTGACCAGCTGGGCCGACTCGTTGATCTCGAACAGGCCGAGGTCGGAGCCGCCGGAGATGGACAGCAGCACGCCGCGGGCGCCGTCGATCGAGGCCTCCAGCAGCGGCGAGGAGATCGCCATCACCGCAGCGGCCTTGGCGCGGTCCTCGCCGCGGGCCGAGCCGATGCCCATGAGCGCCGAACCGGCCTCCGACATGACGGACTTGACGTCCGCGAAGTCGAGGTTGATCAGACCCGGGGTGGTGATCAGGTCGGTGATGCCCTGGACGCCGGAGAGCAGGACCTGGTCGGCCGAGCGGAACGCGTCGAGCACGCTGACCTGGCGGTCCGAGATGGACAGCAGCCGGTCGTTGGGGATCACGATGAGGGTGTCGACCTCTTCGCGCAGGCTCGCGATGCCGTCCTCGGCCTGGTTGGCCCGGCGCCGGCCCTCGAAGGTGAAGGGGCGGGTGACCACGCCGATGGTCAGGGCGCCCAGCGAGCGCGCGATGTTGGCGACGACGGGCGCGCCGCCCGTGCCCGTGCCACCGCCTTCGCCGGCGGTCACGAAGACCATGTCGGCCCCCTTGAGGACCTCCTCGATCTCCTCGCGGTGGTCCTCGGCCGCCTTGCGGCCGACCTCGGGGTTGGCGCCGGCGCCGAGGCCCCGGGTGAGTTCACGGCCCACATCGAGCTTGACGTCGGCGTCGCTCATGAGGAGGGCCTGCGCATCGGTGTTGATCGCGATGAACTCGACGCCCTTGAGACCGACCTCGATCATCCGGTTGATGGCGTTGACACCACCGCCGCCGATACCGACGACCTTGATGACTGCGAGGTAGTTCTGCGGTGCTGCCACGTCGAAGGCCTCTCGCCTCGAATTTCCGGGTCGGCCCGGCCCGGCGAGGGTCCGTTCCGACGGATGTCGATGGGTAGGGAGCCTGGTTTCTGACTGAATGTCCGAAATGCCGACCGCCGACCCCAACCCTAAACTTGACCTTTAGGGTTAGTCCTGTGTCTCCGTCACATCACCAACTGACACAGTCTGGTGACACAGGACACTAGGTCGCCCCGGGCACGTGTTTCAACGAACACGCCGAGCTTCCCTTTTTCTTTTGAGCCTATGTGATCATCAGCCGGCTTAGGAAACCGGGGTGACCACCAAGGGTCGGGCCGACACTTCGAGGCGTCAACCCCTCCCTCAGGCACAGAACCTACCGGATCATCCGGACACCGCCGGCGCCTCCGGCGCCGTCACGTCGAAGTTCGTGCCCTTCTGATTCATCAGTGCCACCAGCACCCGGGCTTTTCGGTCAATTTGCTCCGGACTCCCCCAGCGCACCGTCGCACCCCCGCTGAGCTGCAGCTCGATGTCGTCGTACGAGTGCACCAGCACCGCCCCGGCCCGCTTGGCGACCTCCGGCGGCAGCCCGGCGGCCACCGCCACCGCGCCCCGGACCAATTGCGGGCGGGAGATCACCCCGTCCACGTCATTCGCCTGCTGACTGAGCCGCAGCTCCACCACCGGCACGCCCTCCGGCGGGGCCGCCTCGGTGGCGAAGCTCACGCCGGCGGCATCCACCTGGGTGAACCGGCCGTCCTCCCCCTTGACGGCGGCCACCGCCGTGCGCTGCACGACCTTGACCTGCAGCGTGTGCGGCCAGCCCCGCCACACCTCGGCCCTGGCCACCCGGGGGATCGCCTCCACCCGGTGCCTGACGTCGTCCAGGTCCACCCGGGCCAGCGGGCCGTCACCGAGCCCGCCGATCGCGCCGCGGACCTGGACCGCCGTCAGTCTGTCGTCGGTCGTGCCCTGGACGGCGACGCTGCGCACGTCCAGCACCGACGAGTAGAACACCAGCCAGGCCAGCCCGCCCAGCACCGCGGCACCGAGCACGCTCAGCACCACGACGCCCCGCCGGGAGAGCCGGAGGCGAGGAGCTGACTCCTCGTCCTCCAGCTCCGCCTCGAGCGGGTCGGCGGGCCGGCCGTCAGCCACGGCGGCGACCGCCGCGGTGGGCCTGGATCGCCTCGTAGACCATGCCGACCAGCAGGTCGTCGGCGTCGCGGCGGCCGAACTCGGCCGCGGCCCGGCTCATGTCCCACAGTCGCTGCGGGTCGGTGAGCACCGGCAGCACGTTCTGCAGCACCCAGTCCGGGGTCAGCTCGGCGTCGTCCACCAGCACGCCGCCGCCGGCCTTGACCATCGGCTGGGCGTTCAGCCGCTGCTCGCCGTTGCCGATCGGCAGCGGGACGAAGGCGGCGGGCAGGCCGACGGCTGCCAGCTCGGCCACCGTCATGGCACCGGCCCGGCAGAGCATCATGTCGGCCGCCGCGTAGGCGAGGTCCATCCGGTCCAGGTACGGCACCGGGCGGTACGGCGGCATCCCGGGGACGTCCGCGACCTGCGGCAGCTCGTTCTTCGGGCCGACCGCGTGCAGGATCTGCACGCCGTACTGCTGCAGCCGCGGGGCGATCGCGGTGACCACCTCGTTGAGCCGGCGGGCACCCTGGGAGCCGCCGGAGACCAGCAGGGTGGGCAGCCGCTGGTCGAGGCCGAAGTAGTGCCGGGCCTCCGGGCGGGCCGCGTTGCGGTCCAGGGTGGCGATGGTCCGGCGCAGCGGGATGCCGATGTACCGGGAGTCGCGCAGCTTGCTGTCGGGCGTGGAGACCGCCACGAAGTCGCTGTAGCGGGCACCGATCTTGTTGGCCAGGCCCGGACGGGCGTTCGCCTCGTGCACCACGATCGGCACACCGGCCCGCTTGGCGGCCAGGTAGGCGGGCATCGCGACGTAGCCGCCGAAGCCGACCACGGCGTCCGCGTTGACCCGCTCGATGATCTCCTGGGCGGCCCTGACGGTCCCGCGCAGCCGGCCGGGGACGGTGATCAGCTCCGGGGTGGGCTTGCGGGGCAGCGGGACGGCCGGGATGAGCTCCAGCTGGTAGCCGCGCTCGGGTACCAGCCGGGTCTCCAGACCGCGCTCGGTGCCCAGGGCGGTGATCCCGATGGACGGGTCGTGCCTGCGGAGGGCGTCCGCGAGGGCCATGGCCGGCTCGATGTGACCGGCGGTCCCCCCGCCGGCGAGTACGACATGCACCGAAATTCACCGCTCCCTGCGTGCCGGCCCGGGGGCCGGGCGCGCTGTGGTTCGTCGTCGTGGCAGCACCCGGGCCAGTCGCTTCCTGATCCGGGAGTTCTTGTTCCGGGCGGCCAGGGCCGCCTTCGCGCCGGAGGTGCTCCGTGCCAGGCACAGCAGCACACCGATCGCGGACATGGCCGACAGCATGGCGGAACCGCCGTAGGAGAACAGCGGGAGCGGGACACCCGCAATGGGCAGCAGTCCCAGCGCCGACCCCAGGTTGATCATGGCCTGCGCCATGATCCAGGTGGTGGCGGCTCCCGCGGCGTACCTGACGAAGGGATCCTTCGTGCCGATGGCCACACGGATACCCGCGTAGCCTAGTGCCGCGAAGAGGCCGATCACCGACAGCGTCCCCACCAGCCCCAGTTCCTCACCGGTCGCGGCGAAGATGAAGTCGGTGTGCGCCTCGGGCAACTGGCCCCATTTCTCCACGCCGGCGCCGAGGCCGGTGCCGAAGCCGCCGCCGTTCGCGAACGCGAAGACGCCGTGCAGGGCCTGGAAGCAGGCGCCCTCGGGGTCGAGCTTGGTGACGCCGATGCAGCCCAGGCGCTCCGCCCGGTGCGGGACGGTGACGACCAGGGCGGTGCAGACGACCACGGCCACCCCGACGGTGGCCACGAACAGCCGCAGCGGCGCTCCGACCATCCACAGCAGGGCGAACACCATCGCCACCAGGATCATCGAGGTGCCCATGTCGCCGCCGAACATGATCAGCGCGAGCAGCAGCAGGGCCCCCGGCACCAGGGGCACCAGCAGGTGCTTCCACGAGTTCAGCGTGCCGGCCTTCTGCTTGCGGGCGAGCAGGTCGGCGCCCCAGAGCACCAGTGCGAGCTTGGCGAACTCGGACGGCTGGAACTGGAAGAAGCCGAAATCCAGCCAGTTCTGGTTGCCGTTGATCCGCACCCCGATGCCGGGCACGGCGACCAGCGTCAGCGCGCCGATCACCCCGAACATCACCGGGTAGACGATCACCCGCAGCACCGCCACCGGGACGGAGGCGAAGCCGATCAGCAGGACGAGGCCGAGGATGGCCGCGATCAACTGCTTGAGGAAGTAGTACTGGGCCGAGTGGTGCTGGTTCAGGGCGAGGATCTGCGAGGCCGAGAAGACCATCATCAGACCGAGCACGACCAGCAGCAGGGTGCTGCCGACCACCAGCAGGTACGGCGTGAGCGGCCGGTCCAGCCAGTACCGCACCCGGGCCCGGAGGGCCTGGACGCGGGCCAGCGGACCGGCCGACTTGTACTTGGTCGTGGTGGCGGAGATCACTCGCCACGGCTCGGCGGCGTCCTGCTTGCCAACGCCGGAATCCGCCCTGCCCTGCCCCGCCACCGCTCCCCGCTCACTCTCTCCGTACGACGCGCACGACGCGCGGCGCCGTCACGCCGCCCGCTACTCGTTCGCCAGCCCCCGGACGGCCGCCGCGAACATGTCGCCGCGCTCGCCGTAGTTGGTGAACATGTCCATCGAGGCGCAGGCCGGCGCCAGCAGCACCGTGTCACCCGATCGGGCGAGCGACGCGGCCGTGCGGACGACCTCGGCCATCGCCACCGCGCCAGTCTGGCCCTCGGCCGCCTCGATCACCGGCACATCCGGAGCGTGTCGCTCCAGCGCCTCCCGGATCAGCGCCCGGTCCTGGCCGATCAGCACCACGGCGCGCAGCCGCTCGGCCGCGCCCTGCACCAGGTCGTCGAAGGCCGCGCCCTTGGCGAGGCCCCCGGCGATCCAGACGATCGGGCGGTAGGCGGCCAGCGAGGCGGCCGCGGCGTGGGTGTTGGTGGCCTTGGAGTCGTCGATGTACGTGACCTCGCGGACCACGCCGACCTCGGCAATCCGGTGGGCGTCCGGGCGGAAGGCCCGCAGGCCCTCGCGGACGGCCTTCGGCTCGACGCCGTACGCCCGGGCCAGCGCCGCCGCGGCGAGCGCGTTGGCGATGTTGTGCGGGGCCGGCGGGTTGACGTCCTCGACGGAGCCCAGCTCCGCCGCGTTCTTGGTCCGGTCCTCGATGAAGGCCCGGTCCACCAGCAGCCCGTCCACCACGCCGAAGTTCGACGGGCTCGGCGCGCCGAGGCCGAAACCGATCGCCCGGCAGCCCTCCTCGACGTCGGCCTCGCGGACCAGCGCCTCGGTGGCCGGGTCGGCCAGGTTGTACACGCAGGCGACGACGTTGCCCTCGTAGATCCGGCCCTTGTCGGCGGCGTACGCCTCCATCGAGCCGTGCCAGTCGAGGTGGTCGGGCGCCAGGTTGAGCACGGCCGCCGAGTACGGGCGCAGCGAGGGCGCCCAGTGCAGCTGGTAGCTGGAGAGCTCGACGGCGAGCACGTCGTACGGCTCCTCGGCGAGCACCGCGTCCAGCACCGAGACCCCGACGTTGCCGACGGCGGCGGTGCGCTTGCCGGCGGCGGCGAGGATCGAGGCGAGCATCTGGACGGTGGTGGTCTTGCCGTTGGTGCCGGTGACGGCCAGCCAGGGGGCGGGCTCGCCGGTGCCCGGCAGCGGCTTGCGCAGCCGCCAGGCGAGTTCGACGTCGCCCCAGACCGGCACCCCGGCCGCCTCGGCGGCGGCGAACAGCGCGCTGTCCGGCGCCCAGCCGGGCGAGGTGACGATCAGCTCGGTGCCCTCGGGCAGGCTCGCGCCGTCGCCGAGGCGCACGGTGACGCCCTGTGCCTCCAGCTCGGCGGCCCGGGCGACCAGGCCGGGCCCGCTGCCGCCGTCCACGACGGTGACGCGGGCGCCGAGGCCGTGCAGGACGCGCGCGGCGCTGATGCCGGAGACGCCGAGTCCGGCGACGACGACGGGCAGGTCGGAGAACTGCGGATTGGTCAGCTGGGGGTTCGTCATCCGGTCCGGTATCCCGCGTAGAAGAGGCCGAGGCCGACGGCCACGCAGAGGCCCTGGATGATCCAGAAGCGGACCACGACCAGGACTTCGCTCCAGCCCTTGAGTTCGAAGTGGTGCTGCAGTGGTGCCATCTTGAAGACGCGCTTGCCGGTCATCCGGAAGGAGCCGACCTGGATGATCACCGACAGGGTGATGATCATGAACAGGCCGCCGAGCAGGATGAGCAGCAGCTCGGTGCGGGAGCAGATCGCCAGACCGGCCAGGGCGCCGCCGAGGGCGAGCGAGCCGGTGTCACCCATGAAGATCTTGGCGGGCGAGGTGTTCCACCACAGGAAGCCGAAGCAGGAGCCCATCAGGGCGGCCGCGACCACCGCGAGGTCCAGCGGATCGCGGACGTCGTAGCAGGCGTTGGTGGCGGACAGGAAGTAGGCGCAGCTCTGGCCGTACTCCCAGACGCCGATGAAGGTGTAGGCGCCGAAGGCCATCACCGAGGCACCGGTGGCGAGGCCGTCCAGACCGTCCGTCAGGTTCACGCCGTTGGAGGTCGCCGCGATCATGAAGTACGCGAAGATGACGAACAGCACCGGGCCGATCGACCACTTGAAGTCGCGCACGAAGGACAGCGACTGCGAGGCCGGGCTGAGCCCCCGGTCGTCGTGGAACTGCAGGGCCAGGACCGCGAAGACGAGTCCGACGATGGACTGACCGGCCAGCTTCGCCTTGGCCCGCAGGCCCAGCGAGCGGCGCTTGACGACCTTGATGTAGTCGTCCAGGAAGCCGACCAGGCCGAGGCCCGCGGTCAGGAAGAGCACCAGCAGCCCGGAGGCGGTCGGGGGCTCGCCCGTTATCGCCTTGGTGCCGAAGTACGCGATCAGGGTCGCCAGGATGAAGGCGATGCCGCCCATGGTGGGCGTGCCCTTCTTGCTGTGGTGCGCCTTGGGCCCGTCATCGCGGATGTACTGGCCGTAGCCCTGCCGGGCGAGCAGCTTGATCAGGGCGGGCGTGCCGAGCAGCGAGAGGATCAGGCCGATCATCCCGGAGATGAGGATCTGCTTCATCATCGGGCAGCACCGTCCGCAAGGAGGGCCTCGGCCACCTTCTCCAGCCCCACCGAACGGGACGCCTTCACCAGGACCACATCCCCCGGCCGCAGCTGACTGCGCAGCAGATCGACCGCCGCGTCCGCGTCGGACACCAGCACCGACTCCTCACCCCACGAACCTTCGTTCCTCGCGCCGAGTTCCATGCAGGCCGCCTCGCGTCCGCCGACCGCCACCAGCTTGGTGACGTCGAGCCGGACGGCGAGCCGCCCGATGGCGTCGTGCTCGGCCAGGCTCTCCTCGCCGAGCTCCCGCATCTCGCCGAGCACCGCCCAGGTACGGCGGCGCTCCGGGCCGCGCCCCCCCATCGAGACCAGCGCCCGCAGCGCGGCCCGCATCGAGTCGGGGTTCGCGTTGTAGGCGTCGTTGACGACGGTGACACCATCGGCCCGGTCGACGACCTCCATGCGCCAGCGGGACAGCGCACCCGCCTCGCCCAGGGCTGCGGCGGTGTCGTCGACGGACATCCCGAGCTCCACCGCCACCGCGGCGGCGGCGAGGGCGTTCGAGACGTGGTGCTCACCGTACAGGCGCAGCTGCACGGGCGCGGAACCGGCCGGGGTGGTGAGCGTGAAGGACGGCCGTCCGGTGGCGTCCAGGCGAACATCCGTCGCCCGGACGTGGGCGTCCGGGGACTCCCCGAACAGGACCACCTTCGCCTTGGTGCGGGAGGCCATGGCGCGCACCAGCCGGTCGTCCGCGTTGAGGATCGCGGCCCCGTCCGCGGGCAGCGCCTCGACCAGCTCGCCCTTGGCCTCGGCGATCGCCTCCTTGGAGCCGAACTCGCCGACGTGGGCGGTGCCCACGTTCAGCACCACGCCGACCCGGGGCGGGGTGATCGAGGTGAGGTACTCGATGTCGCCCTTGTGCCGGGCGCCCATCTCCATCACCAGGTGCCGGGTGCCGGCCTCGACCCGCAGCGCGGTCATCGGGTGGCCGATCTCGTTGTTGAGCGAGCCGGGCGGGTAGACGGTCTCGCCGTGGCGCTGGAGCAGCTGGGCGATCAGGTCCTTGGTGCTGGTCTTGCCGGCCGAGCCGGTCAGCGCGACCACGGCGGTGCCCTCGGCGCGGGCGACCACCGTGCGGGCCAGCCTGCCGAGCGCCTCCACCACACTGTCGACCAGGACGGCGGGCACGCCGACCGGGCGGGAGGCCAGCACCGCGACGGCGCCGGCCGCGACCGCCGTGGTCGCGTAGTCGTGGCCGTCCACGTGCTCACCGACGAAGGCAGCGAACAGGCCGCCGGGGCTCACCTTCCGCGAGTCGACCTCGACCGGGCCGGTGACCAGGACGTCCGGGTCCGCGCCGTCCAGGGTGCCTCCGACTGCGGCGGCCACCTCGGCGAGGGTCAGTGCGATCACTGCTGCTCTACTCCTCGGTCGCCCCGCACGGCCGTGGTCCGCGCGATGGACTCGCGCAGCACCTCCCGGTCGTCGAAGGGGCGGATCTCGTCTCGTACGTACTGGCCGAGCTCGTGGCCCTTGCCGGCCACCAGCACGGTGTCCCCCGCGCGGGCGCGGGCGACCGCGAGCTGGATCGCCTCGGCCCGGTCGGGAACGACCAGGACGGCCCCGCGTTCGGCCTCGGGCACCGCGGCGGCGCCGGTCAGCATAGTGGCGAGGATCGCCAGCGGGTCCTCGCTGCGCGGGTTGTCGCTGGTCAGCAGGGCGGTGTCGGCGAGGCGGGCGGCGATGTCACCCATCGGGCCGCGCTTGTGCGGGTCGCGGTCGCCACCGCAGCCGACGACGACGTGCAGCCGGCCCTTGGTGACCTCGCGCAGCGAAGCGAGGACGGCCCGCAGGGCGTCCGGCTTGTGCGCGTAGTCCACGACGGCCACGAAGGGCTGCCCGGCGTCCACCCGCTCCAGTCGGCCGGGCACGCCGGGGACGGCGGCGACGCCGGCCACGGCCTGCTCCAGCGGCAGTCCGGCGGCGACCAGCAGGGTGATCGCGGCGAGCGCGTTGGCGACGTTGAACGGGCCGGGCAGCGGCACCGCCGCGTCGGCCTCGGCGCCGTCCGGGCCGAGCACCCGGAAGGTCGATCCGACCGGGCCGAGCAGGACGTCCACGGCCCGCCAGTCGGCCTCCGGGGCTCCGGTGGCGGAGAAGGTCGTCACCGGGATCTCGGCCTCGCCGGCGAGCCGGCGGCCGTACTCGTCGTCCAGGTTGACCACGCCGTGGCGGGACTTGCCGGGCTGGAAGAGCCGGGCCTTCGCCTGGAAGTAGTCCTCCATGTCCGGGTGGAAGTCGAGGTGCTCGGGCGTGAGGTTGTTGAACAGCGCGACGTCGTACGCGACGCCGTCGGTGCGGCCGAAGACCAGGGCGTGGCTGGAGACCTCCATCGTCACCGCGTCGGCGCCGCGCTCGGCCATCACGCCGAGGATCGCGTGCAGGTCGGTGGCCTCGGGGGTGGTGCGCTCGCTCTTGATCCGCTCGTCGCCGACCCGCATCTCGACGGTGCCGATGACGCCGGGGGTCCGCCCCGCGCCGCGCAGGCCGCCCTCGACCAGGTACGAGGTGGTGGTCTTGCCGTTGGTACCGGTCAGCCCGATCATCAGCAGCCGCTCGGAGGGGCGGCCGTAGACGATCGCGGCGAGCTCGCCCATGACGGCCCGCGGCCGCTCCACGACGAGCAGCGGCAGGCCGGTGCCGGCCGCCAGCTCGGCGCCGGCCCGGTCGGTGAGCACGGCCACCGCGCCGGACTCGGCGGCCTTGGCCGTGAAGGCCGCGCCGTGGTGGTTGGCGCCCGGGAAGGCCACGTACACGTCGCCGGGGCGGACCGCGCGGGAGTCGTGGGTGACGCCGGTGACGGCACCTCCCTCGACGGGCGGGAGACCCAGGCGGGCGGCCAGCTCGGCGAGCGGCAGAGCGGCGGTCCCGGTCGGGCGGGGCGGACTCACGGTGGTTTGATCGGGTTTCGGCACGGCGGGAAGGCTATCCGTCGAAGGGTGTCCAGGGCCAAACCGGCCCCGCGCCGCGCCGTCGTCCAGCCCGGCCCGCTCGTCGTTCATCCTCGCTCACGGCTTCCACTCGACGGGCAGGTTGGGTGCCTGGCTGCCGCTCGGCGGGACCTGCAGGGTCTTCAGGGTGAACTCCATCACCTGCTTGAACACCGGTCCGCACAGCTGGCCGCCGAAGTGGCCGTTGACCGGGCCCTGGAGGGTACAGGAGACGGTGACCCGGGGGGCGTCGGCGGGGGCGAAGCCGATGAAGGAGGCGGTGTAGCCGTCGTAGCCGACGCCGTTGGCGGCCCCCCTGTCGGCGGTGCCGGTCTTGCCCGCGACCCGGTAGCCGGGGATGGCCGCCTTGCCGCCGGTGCCCTGCTCGTCGTCGACGACCGACTCCAGCATCGAGGTGAGGGTCTTGGCCGTCTCCGGGCCGACCACCCGGGTCTGCTCCCCCGGCGGCGTCGCGGTGTACTTGCCGTCCGGGCCGGTGACGCCCTGGACGATGCTGGGCGCGACCCGCACCCCGCCGTTGGCGATGGTCGAGTAGACCGAGGTGGCCTGCAGCGCGTTCATCTGCAGCGGTCCCTGGCCGAACGAGATGTTGTACTTCTCCGACGCGACCAGGTCCTCCGGCTTCTTGAGCATCCCGGGGGTCTCCCCGGGGAAGTTCAGGCCGGTCGGCTGGGCGACGCCGAACTTGCGCATGTAGCCGTCCAGCACCTTGTTGGCCTGGAGCTGGTCGCCGCCGCCGAGGGTCTCGATCGCCTCGATGGTGCCGATGTTGGAGGACTTGGCCAGCACCCCGGCCAGGGTCAGGTACCAGGGGTCGTGGTTGACGTCGTCCTTGAACTGCTGGCCGGCCCGGACCAGCCGGTTGGGCACGGTGACCTTGGTGTCCCAGGTGGCCTTGCCGGAGTCCAGGACGGCGGCCAGGCTCATCAGCTTGGCGGTGCTGCCCGGCTCGTACGCGTCGACCAGGGCGGGGTTGCCCAGCTGGGCCTGCTTGGACAGGCTCAGGTCGTTCGGGTTGAACCCGGGCGCGGTGGCCATCGCGAGGACCTGGCCGGTCTTCACGTCCTGGACCACCACGTAGCCCTTCTCCGCGCCCGAGTTGGCCACCTGGTCGGTGATCGCCCGCTGGGCGGCCCACTGGATGTCCCGGTTGATCGTCAGCTTCACGTCACTGCCCGGCACGGCCGGCTCCATCGAGCCGCCGGCGGTGGGCACCAGCCGCCCGCCCGCCTGGGCGTAGCTGCTGTGGCCGTCCTTGCCGGTCAGCTGCTGCTGGTACTGCAGCTCCAGGCCGCCGGCGCCCGCGCCCTCGCCGTTGACGAAGCCGACCAGGTTGGCGGCCAGTCCGTCGGCGGGGTACACGCGCTTCTGGGTCTCCCGGTTGAACACCCCGGCGAGCGGGTTGGCGCACTCGTTGTCCACCCGGGTGCGCCCGCCCTGGTCGGCGGGCTTGCCGAGCAGCTTCTTCTGGACCTGGCAGGCGCGCGAGCCGGCCTGCTTCTCCAGGCTCGACTTGAGGTCGCTGATCTGGTTCTTGGCGGCCGGGGTCTGCTGGGCGGCGAGGCGCTTGTAGCGGGTCTTGGGGGTGTGCAGGTCGGCGGCGATCCTCTCCTTGGGCACGCCGAGGATCGGCGACAGCAGCGCGGCCGCCTGCTCCGGCGCGTCCGGGATGCCGGTCGCCTCCGGGGTGAACATCGCCGGGTCGGCGGTGATGTCGTACGCGTCGACGGTGGCGGCCAGCGCCACCCCGTCGGCGGACGTTATCGAGCCGCGCTCGGCGGTGATCGGGATGTTCAGGTAGCGGTTGGTGTTGGCGTCGGCGGCCAGCGCGTCCGAGTCGACCAGCTGGAGCTGGATCAGGCGGCCCGCGAAGACCGAGAACACCAGCGACATCACGATGGTGATCACCCGCAGCCGGCGCTTCGGCTCGGCCAGCTTGAGCGCCTTGGGGCGCTGCGGCAGCCGGCTCTTCGGGCGCGGCCGCACCGCCGCCTGGCTGCGGGCCGGCGGACGGCTCTCGGGGCGGCGCTGCTGCGGGGTGCGCGGGGTCGTACGGGACGTGCCGGCCTTGCCGGGCTGTGCCTTCGCGGGCTGTACCTTCGCGGGCTGCGCCTTCGCGGACTGACCGCGGGCGGGCTGGCCCTTCGTCGGCTGCGCCTTCGCAGGCTGCCCGTTGGCCGACGGCGGACGGCCGGCGGCGGACTGCCCGCGGGGCGCGGCGCCCCTGGGTACCGGGCGGCGACCGTTGCCGGAGCCCGAGCCGGAGCCCCCGGTGGGCTGACGAGGCGTCGTCATCGAGCGGCACCCCCGCTCGGCCGCGCGGGCATGGCCGGGTTGAGCTGGATCACCGAGTCGCCGGCCGAGGCGGCCGTCGTCGGAGCGGCGGGCGTGGTCGGCGCGGCCGACGGAGCCGGTGGCTGGGCGGCCGGCGGCTGGGTGCCGTTCGGCTGGGGCTTCGTCGGCCACGGTTCGGCCGTCGAGTGCTTGACCGGCGGGCTGTCCTGCGCCGGGCCGGGCGTGCCGACCACCTTGCCTCCGTTCGGGACGTCCAGGAAGGCCATTCCGGCAGCCGGGACCATGCCCAGCTCGGCGGCCCGCCTGGCCAGTGCGTCCGGGGCCGAGCTCTGGTCGATCTGGTGCTGCAGGCTCTGCTGCTCGTCGGTCGCCACGGTGGTCTGCTTCTGCAGCCGGGACAGCTCGAAGGAGCCCTCGTTGAGCGCGGTGTTCAGGGCCAGCAGCCCCAGCAGGCCCGCCGCCAGCAACACCACGACGAGCACCGCGAACGGCGTGCGCCCCCGGACCGGGCGCTTCCCCGGCCGGACCGTGATGCGTGCCCTGCCCTGCCCGGGGATTCCTCCCCGCCCCGCCCGGACCTCACCGGCCACCGGCCCCACCGCTTTCCTCCGCCCTTCGGACCCCGCCGGACCGCTTCGTCAGCCCCGCTTGCTTCGGTCCCTGATCCTCTCCGCCACCCGCAGCCGCACGGGCGCGGCGCGCCGGTTCTCCTCGATCTCCTCCTCGGTGGCCAGCTCGGCACCGCGGGTGATCAGTTTGAGCCAGGGCTGGTGCTCCTCCGGGATGAACGGCAGCCCGGGCGGGGCGGTGTTGGTCGCCCCGGCGGCGAGGTACTGCTTCACCAGGCGGTCCTCCAGCGACTGGTAGGACATCACCACGATCCGGCCGCCGATCGTCAGGGCCTCCAGCGCCCCCGGGATCGCCCGGTCCAGGACCTCCAGCTCGCCGTTGACCTCGATCCGCAGCGCCTGGAACGTGCGCTTGGCCGGGTTCCCGCCGGTGCGGCGGGTCGCCGCCGGAATGGCGTTGCGCACCAGATCGACCAGACGCGCGCTGTTGCTGAACGGTTCCTTCGCCCGCTCCCGCACGATCACCGAGGCGATCTTCCCGGCGAACCGTTCCTCCCCGTAGAACTTCAGGATCCGGGCCAGCTCGCCGTGGCTGTAGGTGTTCAGCACCTCCGCCGCGCTGATCCCCCGGGTCTGGTCCATCCGCATGTCCAGCGGCGCGTCCTGCGCGTACGCGAAGCCGCGGTCCGCCTCGTCCAGCTGCATCGAGGAGACGCCGAGGTCGAACAGGACGCCGTCCACGCGGTCGATGCCCAGGCGCTCCAGCACCTCGGGGATCTCGTCGTACACGGCGTGCACCAGGGTCGCCCGGTCACCGAAGGGGGCCAGCCGCTCGCCGGACAGCTTCAGCGCCTGCGGGTCGCGGTCCACCGCGACGAGCCGGACCTCGGGGAACTGGGTGAGCAGCGCCTCGCTGTGCCCGCCGAGGCCGAGGGTGGCGTCCACCACCACGGCGCCGGGCCGCGAGATCGCCGGCGCCAGGGCGTCCATGCACCGCTGCAGCATCACCGGAACGTGCTTGGGGCCCGGTTCGTTGGTGGTCATGCGCGGTAGCGCCCTTCCTCGGTGCGGAGCAGCCCGACGTCCGGGAGCTGCGACCATTCTCGCCCACCGTCCCCCGGCACGACGAAGCGGCCCGTGGTCCCCGCCCGCTCAAGGGGAAGATCGTGACCGCCCGGCGCCGGGGAAGGTGCGCCAGGTGGGCACGGAGCGGGTGGAGGCCACGGGCCGCATCGACTGGCCGCACCGGCCGGGAAAGCCCGGTTGACGGGCTCCGACGGGTGTGCTCCACTGCGCCGCAAACTCTATCGCGCAGGCCCTTCCAGTCAATGGTCCGCTCCGGCGCACCACCCGGGCGGCCGTACGGATCACCGCAGGTCGCGGCCGTTGGGGTGGCCCTACGGCGTCCCGATCCGGGGGCCCTCGGAAGCCGTCGCGCGCCCCCGCCCCACGACCGCGTACGACCCATCCGGGACCGACCCGGACGGCCCCCTCCCGTTGTGGCGATGCGCTCGATCACGGCCGCCGGTTCTGTAGCTCTCCACCCCACCGCGGACACCGGATCGGCACTAACGTCGCCGGCATGACAGTGACTCCCGACCGGCCCACGCCGAACGCCGCTGCCGACCCTGCCCGACCCACCATCATCGACCGCTTCGTCTCGGCCAACCGCGAGTACGCGGTGACCTTCCGGGACGGCGGCATGGACGCCCGCCCGGTGCAGAAGATCGCCGTGGTGGCCTGCATGGACGCCCGCCTCGACCTGTTCGCGGCGCTCGGCCTCGAACTGGGCGACGCGCACGTCATCCGCAACGCCGGCGGCGTCGTCACCGACGACACCATCCGCTCCCTGACCATCAGCCAGCGCGCCCTCGGCACCCGTTCGATCGCGCTCATCCACCACACCGGCTGCGGTCTGCTCGGGCTCACCGAGGACTTCCGCCGCGAGCTGGAGCTGGAGGTCGGCCAGCGCCCGCAGTGGGCGGTGGAGTCCTTCGTCGACCTGGACGGCGACGTCCGCCAGTCCATGCAGCGCGTCCGCACCTCGCCCTTCCTCCTGCACACCGACGACGTCCGGGGCTTCGTCTTCGACGTCCACACCGGCCTGCTGCGCGAGATCGGCTAGGGCCGCCCCGTCCGGCCGGCACCCCGAACCGCCCGCGCCTCGTCCCGAGCGACGGCGTTCGGGCATTCGGGGTCGGCCGAATGGTGACTTCTGGCCACCGCGCGGGGGAGAATGCGCCTGCCGGTCGGACCCCGAACCACCTGGGGCGGCCGGGCCGCAGGCCGCCTCCCCGACGCCGGATCCGCCATCGGAACCGACCCCGGGACGGCCGCGTCAAGCATGGGGTGGGGTCCGGCCTCTGGACGGGGCGGGCACAGGGTGCCAGGGAGCGTAAACGGGTGACGAG
Source organism: Kitasatospora sp. NPDC059599 (assembly GCF_042735125.1). Classification (NCBI taxonomy): domain Bacteria; kingdom Bacillati; phylum Actinomycetota; class Actinomycetes; order Kitasatosporales; family Streptomycetaceae; genus Kitasatospora; species Kitasatospora sp. NPDC059599. The sequence continues at coordinate 20,025 of NZ_JBHWCL010000148.1, forward strand.
CTACAACGATCAGGCCGGTCTCGGTGGTCCTGCGGGGGGCGAGCAGAGGGCGAACGGGTACCAGCAGGTCGGGCTCCCCGAGCTCGCCGCGGTCGTGGACCGGATCCGCGCCAACGTCGAGAGCGTGATCGAGGGCAAGCCGGAGGCCATCCGCATCGCCCTGACCGTCCTCCTCGCCGAGGGCCACCTGCTCCTGGAGGACGTGCCCGGCGTCGGCAAGACCATGCTGGCCAAGGCGCTCGCCCGCTCCGTCGACTGCACCGTGCGCCGCATCCAGTTCACGCCCGACCTGCTGCCCTCGGACGTCACCGGCACCAACATCTACGACCAGCAGCAGCACGACTTCGAGTTCCGCCCGGGCGCGATCTTCGCCCAGATCGTGGTCGGCGACGAGATCAACCGCGCCTCTCCCAAGACCCAGTCCGCGCTGCTGGAGTCCATGGAGGAGCGCCAGGTCACCATCGACGGCACCAGCTACGAGCTGCCCTCGCCGTTCATGGTCGTGGCCACCCAGAACCCGGTCGAGATGGAGGGCACCTACCCTCTCCCGGAGGCCCAGCGCGACCGCTTCATGGCCCGGATCTCGATCGGCTACCCCAGCCCCGAGGCCGAACTCGCGATGCTGGACGTGCACGCCGGCGCCAGCCCGCTGGAGGACCTCCAGCCCGTCGCGCACGCCGCCGACATCCTCAAGCTGATCGACCTGGTCCGCACCGTGCACATCGCCGACCCGGTCCGCCGCTACGCCGTCGACCTGGTCGGCGCCACCCGCACCAGCCACGAGCTGCGCCTGGGCGCCTCGCCGCGCGCCACCCTGCACCTGGTCCGGGCCGCCCGCGCCGCCGCCGCGCTGGACGGGCGCGACTACGTCACCCCGGACGACGTGCAGCGCCTCGCCGTGCCGGTCCTGGCGCACCGGCTGATGCCGACCGCCGAGACCCAGCTCAGCCGCCGCACCTCGGAGCAGATCGTGACCGACCTGGTCGCCCGGCTGCCGCTGCCGCGCCCGCAGGGCGGCCCGGCCGTCCGGAGGGGCTGAGGTGTCCCAGTCCGACTCGGCGTCGGGGCTGCGGGCCGGGTTCCGCGGCCTCACCACCCGGGGCCGGTCCTTCCTCGCGGCCGGGGTCACCGCGGTGGTCTGCGCCTACCTGCTCGACCAGGACGCCCTGCTGCGCGTCGGCGTGCTGCTCGCCGCGCTCCCGCTGGTCGCCGTGGTCGTGGTCGCCAACACCCGCTACCGGGTGGCCAGCGGCCGCCGGCTCAGCCCGAGCCGGGCGGTCGCCGGCCAGGAGGCGAGGGTCCACCTGCGGCTCGACAACGTCTCCCGGGTGCCCACCGGCCTGCTGCTCCTGGAGGACAAGGTCCCGTACGTGCTCGGGCCGCGCCCGCGCTTCGTGCTGGACCGGGTCGAGCCGCGCGGCCACCGCGAGGTGTCCTACCGGGTCCGTTCCGACCTGCGCGGCCGCTACCCGCTCGGGCCGCTGCAGCTGCGGCTGTCCGACCCGTTCGGGATGTGCGAGGTGACCCGCGCCTTCACCGCCTCCGACGTCCTCACCGTCGTCCCCCTGGTCCAGGCCCTGCCGGCGGTCCGCCTCAGCGGCGAGTGGCTCGGCCAGGGCGAGAGCCACAGCCGCACCCTCGCGCTGGCCGGCGACGACGACGTGATCCTGCGCGAGTACCGGCCCGGCGACGACCTGCGCCGGGTGCACTGGCGTTCCACCGCCAGGTACGGCGAACTGATGGTGCGCCGCGAGGAGCAGCCGCAGCGGGCCCGGGCCACCGTCCTGCTGGACACCCGGGAGATCGGTCACCGGGGCAGCGGCCCCGCCTCGTCCTTCGAATGGTCGGTCAGCTGCGCCGCCTCGGTCGCCGCGCACCTGCTGGAGCGCGGCTACCAGACCCGGCTGCTCACCGACACCGGTCTCGCGGTCCCCGGTCCCGGCGCGGGCGGCCACAACCACGCCGCCGACACCTCCGGGCTGATCCTGGACGCCCTCGCGATCGCCGACCTGTCCGACGGCGGCACGCTCTCCCGCGCCGAGGAGCCGCTGCGCACCGGTGGCGAGGGCCTGCTGGTCGCCGTCCTCGGCGAACTGGACGACACCCAGACCGCCCGGCTGGGCCGGCTGCGCAGCCGCACCGGCGGGGCGATCGCCTTCCTGCTGGACACCGGCACCTGGGCCGGCCTGCGGATGCTCGCCCCGGACACCGGCGGCGACGAGTTCCGGGCCCGGGTCCGGAAGCTGCGCGGAGCCGGCTGGACGGTCATCCCGGTGCGCGCCGGCGACTCCGTACCGGACCTGTGGCGGGCCGCCGAAGGCGCCAGGACGACCGCCCCCAACCGAGAAGAGGCCGGCGCGTGACCACCCGGGCCAAACTGACCGTCTACGCGGCGCTGGCCACCGCCCTCGCCTCGCTCTGCATGCTCCCGCTGCTCACCACGCGCAGCTGGCTGACCCACGCCGTCCTGGTGATCGCCGTCCTCGCCGCGGTCGGCGTCGGCCTGCGCCGCTCCCCGCTGTACCGCTGGACGGTGCCGGTCGCGCAGCTGCTGGTGCTGCTCCTGCTGATGCTGGTCGGCTTCGCCGGTGCCGGCGGGGTGCTCGGCGGCCTGGTGCCCGGGCCGTCCTCGATGCGGGTCCTGGACCAGGTCTTCTCCTCGGGCCTGGACGACATCCAGCAGTACGCGATCCCGGCGCCGCCCACCGCCGGCCTGCGGCTGATCCTGGTCTCCGCGGTCGGCCTGATCGCCGTCGCGGTGGACACCATCGCGGTGACCTACCGGCGCTCGGCCCTCGCCGGGCTGCCGCTGCTGGCGCTGTACTCGATCGGCAACGGCCTGGCCGGGGACCACGGCAGCTGGTTCTGGTTCGCGGTCGCCGCGGCCGGCTACCTGCTGCTGCTCTTCGCCGAGGGCCAGGACCGGGTCTCCCGCTGGGGCCGGGTCTTCCGTGGCAGCGCCCGCGGCACCGTGGGCTCCGGCACGGTCAGCCCGGGCGGCCGACAGGTCGGCGTCCTGGCGCTGGCCGTGGCGATACTGCTCCCCGTCGTCCTGCCGCACTGGAGCTCCGGGTTGCTGGACCCCGCCTCGGGCGGAACCGCCGGCAAGGGCGTCGGCGGGAGCGTGGCGACCAGCCTCGACCCGATGGTCAGCCTGGAGGCCGCGATCACCAGGCCCACCGACGCCGAGCTGCTCAGCTACACCCTGGACAGCGAGCAGGCCGACCAGATCTACCTGCGGACCGGCTCGCTGGACCAGTTCGACGGCACCAACTGGCGGCTCAGCAGCACCGCGGTCACCGACCTCCCGGAGTCGCTGCCCAACCCCGAAGGCCTGCGCAACGCCAACGTCCCCCGGATCGAGGGCGACTTCACGGTCAGCGACGGGCTGGCGAAGAGCTGGCTGCCGATGCCCTACCCGGCCGCCTCCGTCCAGGTCCCCAACCGCGGCGACTGGAAGCTCGACCCGCTGACCCGCACCGTCGTCCCGGCCAACGACAAGGCGATCCGCGGCCTGCGCTACCACGTCAGCGCGCTGGACCTGCGGCCCACCGCCACCGAGCTGCGCCTGGCGCCCCCCGGGCCGCAGGACATCCGGGACCGCTACACCGCCGTCCCGTCCGACCTGCCCGGCGTGGTCTCCGACCAGGCCCGGCAGATCACCAGCGGCGCGAAGAACGACTACGACCGGGCGATGGCCCTGGTGAGCTGGTTCACCGGGCCGGACTTCACGTACGACACCACGGTCGCCGCCGGCACCGGCAGCAACGCCATCGCGGTGTTCCTGCGCGACCGCCGGGGCTTCTGCGTGCACTTCGCCTCCACCATGGCGGCGATGGCCCGGTCGCTGAAGATCCCGGCCCGGGTCGCCGTCGGCTTCACCCCCGGCGACAACAAGGGCGGCAACGTCTACACGGTGAGCGGCCGGATGTACCACGCCTGGCCGGAGCTGTACTTCGCGGGCTACGGCTGGATGCGCTTCGAGCCGACCCCAAGCCGCGGCGTCCCGACCCGCTACAGCGAGGCGTCCAACGCCCCGACCACGGCGCCGACCCAGCACCCGACCGCCGCGCCGCAGAGCGCCTCGGCCGCCCCGGTGCCGTCCTCCGGCTCGGACTGCGACGCCAAGCAGCGCCAGCTGGGCGACTGCGGGCCCAAGAGCAAGGCCGCCGCGCACGCCGCCGAGGAGTCCTGGCTGCTGTCCGGTCAGGTGCTCGGCACCCTCGCCGCGGTGCTGGCACTTATCGCACTGCTGCTCGCCCCGATGCTCTGGCGCACGGCTCTGCGTCGTCGCAGGCTCGGCGGCGGCGGGCGCCGCCGGCCCGGCGGAACGGGGCCCGGGGAGCTGACCGACGCCCAGGTGCTGGCCGCCTGGGACGAGCTGGTCGACTCCGCCTGGGACCTCGGAATTCCCCCGGACGAGTCACGCACCCCGCGTGCGGCCGCGCGACGGATCACCGAGACGGCGGAGCTGGACGCGGACTCGGCGGCCGCCACCGGCCGACTGGCGCTGGCCACCGAGCGGGTGCTGTACGCCCCGCCCGGCCAGGGCACCGCGGCACCGCTGGCCGCCGACGTCCGCACCGCCCGGCGCGGCCTGCGGGCGAGCGCCGGCCGGGCCGAGCGGACCAGGGCGCTGCTGCTGCCGCCGTCCTCGGCGCAGCTGTGGTGGCGGATCTCCGACGCGGTGCGGGCGGCCCGGACGGCCGTCGGTACCCGGGCGGCCCGGGCGAACGAGGCGGCCTCCGGCCCGCTCCGGCGGGTCCTCACCCGGCGGCCGAAGCCGGACGCCCCCGAGTCGGACACCACGCAGTCGTGAGCTCCGGCCCCGGACACCGGTCCGGGGCCGGACACCGGTCCGGGGCCGGACACGGAAGAGGCCGGGGGGGGGGGGGTGGGTGGGGAGCGCGCCCCCGGGGGACCGGGGGGGGTTGTTGGCG
>NZ_JBHWCL010000149.1:0-24912 GCF_042735125.1 Kitasatospora sp. NPDC059599
GGGACGGTCGGGGCGGCCGACCCGGTCGCCCCGACCGCCCCGGCGCCTGCGGACGCCGCCCCGATCCGGGCGGCCCGTTCGGTGTCCACCGCCCGTTCGGCCTCCGCCGCCACCGCGGCCGCCCGCTCCGCCTCCGCGACCGACACGGGATCCGGCTCGATGTCGCGGGGGGTGAACTCCACCGGCAGCGCCGTCAGGTGCCGGGAGATCCAGGCCGAGCTCCAGGTCAGCTCCTCCTCCGGCACGGCGAGCCGGACGTCCGGCAGCAGGGTGAGCAGGATGTCGATGCCGGCCTCGGCGACGTGCCGCCCGATGTCCTGGCCCGGGCACTCGTGCGGTCCCGCGCCGAAGGACAGGTGCGAGCGGTTGCCGTACAGCGGGGTCGCCAGGTCGGGGCGGACCACCGGGTCGACGTTCCCCGCCGCGAGCCCGAGCAGCAGCAGGTCCCCGGCCTTGATCTGCTGCCCGCCCAGCTCGGTGTCGGCCGTCGCCCAGCGGCCGGCCACCAGGGACAACGGCGGGGAGTCCCACAGCACCTGGTCGAGTGCCTCGCCCAGGGTCATCTGGCCGCCGGACAGGTGGGCGCGGAACCGCGGGTCGGTGAGCACCATCTTCAGTGAGTCGGCGATCAGGTTGACGGTGGTCTCGTTGGCGGCGAGCAGCACCACCCGCAGGTGCTCCATCACCTCGTCCTCGGTCAGCCCGGCCGGGTGTGCCAGCAGCCGGCTGGTGAGGTCGTCGCCGGGCGCCTCCCGCTTGAGGGCGATGGTCCGGCGCAGACCGGCCACCACGTACTCGTTGCTGGCGATGGCCGTCTCGGTGCCCTTCATCAAGTCCCGGGCAGCATCGACCAGTTGAGGCCCGTACTCGTCGGGCATGCCGAGCAGCTTGGTCATCACCAGCATCGGCAGGTGCTCGGCGAACTGGGTGATCAGCTCGGCGTGGCCGGTCGGCCCCACCACCTGGACCAGGTCGGTGGTGAACCGCCGCACGTGGCGGCGGATGCCGCGCCGGTCGAAGCGGTTCAGGCCGTCCAGGACGGCGCCGCGCAGCCGGCGGTGCTCGTCGCCGTCCGCGAACACGCAGATCGGCTGCCAGGCGACCACCGGCAGCAGCGGGGAGTCCATCGAGAGCTCACCGGTGCGGAAGGCCGTCCACAGCCGCGAGTCGCGGGAGAACAGCGAGGGGGTGCGCATCGCGGTGATGTTGGCGCCGTGGCCGAGGACCAGCCAGGCCCGGTGGTCACCGTGCAGCAGCACCGGGGCCACCTCGCCGTACTCGGCGCGCAGCTTCTCGTAGAGGCCCGCCGGGTCGGACTCGGCCTCCGGTCCGTAGAGGCGCCGCAGGCCGCCGGGGCCGATCGGACCGGGCGCGTCCGCCGTGCCGGGCGGGTACACGGCGTCGGGCGCGTCCGCCGTGCCGGGCGGGTAGGCAGGGTCGAACGAGTGCGCGGGGTCGGTCCGGCCGTCGGCGCGGCCGTGCGCCGGGCAGCCCGGCGGCGGGGAGGGGACGGCGTCGTCGGGGAACGGGGTGGTCACGGGGTCTCCGGTCACAGGGTTCGGGTGGTCGGTGCGGCCAGCTCGTACAGGTAGTGCATCAGCGTCATCAGGGTGTCCCGGCCGGACTCGCGGCTGCGCGCGTCACAGGCCACGATCGGCACCTCGGACGGCAGGTCGAGCGCGCCGCGCAGCTCGTCGAGGGCGAAGCTCGGCGCCTCGGGGAAGCCGTTGACGGCCACCACGAACGGGACGCCGCGCTCCTCCAGCCGCCCGATCACCTCGAAGCTGACCTCCAGCCGGCGGGTGTCCACCAGCACCACCGCGCCCAGGGCGCCCTCGAACAGGCCGTTCCAGAGGAACCAGAACCGCTCCTGCCCGGGGGTGCCGAAGACGTACAGCACGAGCCGGTCGCTGATGCTGATCCGGCCGAAGTCCATCGCCACGGTGGTCGAGGTCTTGTGCTCGACCCCGGTCGGGTCGTCCACGCCGACCCCGGCCTGGGTCATGGTCTCCTCGGTGGTCAGCGGGCGGATCTCGCTGACCGAGCCGACCAGCGTCGTCTTGCCGACGCCGAAGCCCCCCACGATCACCACCTTGACCGCCGTGGTGACGGTGTCCGGCAGCAGGTCCGCACCGGCCGGACCGGCCAGCGTGTCAGAGCCGCTGAAGTCCATGGATCACCGCCTCCAACAGGGCCCGGTCGGGAAGTTCCGCCGCCGGGACGGCGGCGCGGGCCTCGATCAGTTCGTCGTCGAGCAGGTCCGCCAGCAGGACGATGACCACGCTCGTGGGCAGCTCCAGGTAGGCGGAGACCTCCGCCACCGAGAGCGGGGAGCGGCACAGCCGCAGAATGGCCGCGTGCTCGGGCTGCAGGGCGGGGGTCGGATCCGCACGCGAGACGATCAGGGTGACCAGGTCGAAGACCCCCGGCCCGGACGGACCGCTGCGGCCTCGGGTGATCACGTACAGGCGGTCGGGCTCGGGGCCGTCCCAGCCGCCCTGGTCTGCCGTCATGCAACCGCCTCACTGTGCTCGTCCGCGGACCCGCTCCGCCGCCGGGACGGCGGCGCGGGCCGGTTCACGCGACCGCCTCGGGATTGCGCGGCGGCGTCGACAGGTGTTCGCCGATCCGGGCGACCAGGTCGCGCATCTGGTGGCTCACCAGTCCGGCGTCCACGCCCTCGTCGGCGAGCACCGCCAGGTAGGCGCGGTCGCCGGCCGCCATCAGGTAGAAGTAGCCGCCGTCCACCTCGATCACCACCAGCCGCATCGAGCCGTCGCCGTGCGGGAACTCGTGCCCGATCGCGCCGGCCAGGCTCTGCAGCCCGGCGCAGGCGGCGGCGAGGCGGTCGGCGGTGTCCGGGTCGGTGCCGTACTGGGCGATCCGCAGGCCGTCGCCGGACAGCACGATGACGTGGCGCACGCACGGGACGCTGTGCGCGAGGTCGTTGAGGATCCAGTCCATGTTGCTGCGGTGCGGAATCACTGCTCGCCTTTCCCTGCCGTCTCTTCACTGGTGTGTCCGGGGCCCGGGTGCCCGCTCCCGGGCGCACCGGGCCGGCCGACCGCACCCGCCTGGCCGGTCTGCCCGGTTTGCCCGGCGGGACCGGCTTGCCCGGCGGACGGGCCGGACCCGGTGCCCTTGATGCCGTCCATGAACGCCTCCAGCCACAGGCCCGGCTGCTTCGGCTCCTTGGCCGGGCGGGGGTCCTGCCCAGCCGGACCGGCCGTCGGACCGTTTGCCGGACCCGGCCCGGCCGTGGGACCGGCCGTCGGACCGGCGGGCTGCGGGGCGGCGTGCGCCGGCCGCGCGGGCGCCGCGAAGGTGCGGGTCAGCGACGGGCGGCGCCGGCGCTGCGGCAGCCCGTTGGCCGTCCGCTCGGTCACGATCACCTCGTCGTCCCCGGCCGTCGACGAGACGGACGGCGAACCCCACGGACTGGTCGACCCGTACGACGGGCCGACCCCGGCCGAGGTGGTCCGGGCACCCCAGGGCCGCGCCGGGGCCGCGTGCCGGGGCGGGTTCGGCGGGAGCGGGCGAGGACCGGAGAAGGCGCCGATGCCGTGCGCCCGCCCGGTCGGGGGCGCGGTGGTGAGCAGCTCCTGCGGCACGACCAGCACCGCGCGCACCCCGCCGTACGCGGAGCGGCGCAGCGACACCTGGAAGCCGTACGCCTGGCAGAGCCGGCCGACGATGGCGAAGCCCAGCCGGGGGGACTCGGTGAGGTCGTCGAAGTCCTTGGAGACCATCGCCTCGCGCATCGCGCGCTCGGCGCGGGCCCGGGCCTCGTCGGTGAGGCCGAGGCCACCGTCCTCGATCTCGATCGCCATCCCGCTCTGCACCTCGGAGGCGCTCAGGTGCACGTGGGTGTGCGGCGGCGAGTACCGGGTGGCGTTGTCCAGCAGCTCGGCGACGGCGTGGATCAGCGGTTCGACGGCCGGGCCGGTGACCGAGATCTGGGCCACCGGGTGCAGGTCCACCCGCTGGTACTCCAGGATCCGGGACATGCCGCCGCGCAGCACGCTGTAGAGCGCGATCGGCCGGGTCCACTGACGGCCGGGGCGGGCGCCGGACAGGACGGCGATGCTGTCGGCCAGACGGCCGGTCAGCGCGTTGCCGTGGTCCAGGCGCAGCAGGTCGTCGAAGACCGCCGGGTCGTTGCCGTGCCGGTCCTCCATCTCCCGCAGGTCCTTGGCCTGCCGGTGGATGATCGCCTGGACCCGGCGGGCGATGTTGACGAAGGCACGCTCGGCGGAGTCGCGCCGGCTGACCTCGTCGTCGACGGCGACGGCGATGCCGCGCGCGACGGACACCAGCGACCTGCGGAACCGCGGGGAGACGGACACGAGGTCCTGCTCGATCGGGTTCAGCAGCACGTCCATCGAGTACCCGTACCGGGCCCCTGCGACGACCCGGCGCAGCTCGACCTCGGCCAGCCGCGCCAGCTCGTCCTCCTGCCCGGCCAGCCGGCGCTGCAGGTCCTCCGCCTGCCGGGTGCTGCGGTCACGCAGCTCGGCCAACGCCCGCCCCCGGCGGGCCGACTCGGCGGCCACCACGGCCACCAGCACGGTGGCGGTCGCCCCGCACCACAGCACCCCGGCCCGGGCCCCGGCGGCCACCACCGCCACGGCGACCGCCACGGCCGCCGCCATCACGGCCGTCGGCAGCAACCAGCCGAGCAGGGGCGTGGGGCGCCGTCTGGCGGGTGACGATCCAGCTCGAAGCATTCAGCATCCTCAAACGATCGGAACAGTACGGGGACGGACGGCGACCGGCTCCGGAGGCGTGGTGCTGCAGCATAGCCAAGTTCAGGACAATCCTGACCGAAGCTCAAAAATACTGCCTCTCAACCGACTTGTGGCAACTTGCCGGACATGCCCGACATCTCGCACACCAGTCCCACATCCGGCGGATCGCCGCCCCGCACCAGGCTTCTCGCCCCGCGCCCCCCGCACCGCCAACCCGGGCCGGATTCCCCCATGTGAAGGGTTTCCGGCCCAAGTCCCCCCGCGCCTCGCCGAGTTCGTGCTAAGTGAGCGCCGACGCCGCCCCTGATCACCCGTGCGGGGGATGGCCGCTGAGCAACAGATGTTGCCTACCAGGGCAACGCTCATTGACGGATTCGCGGTGCGGTCCGTACAGTGCGGCGCATGGAGACGGACGATCTTGGTCGGCGGGTGGCGGAGGATGTGGCCGGTGGGGGCGGGGTGGAGGGGTTGCGGCGGCTGTCGGGGGTGATCGAGGCGCTGGAGGAGCGGCGGACCGAGGTGGTGGAGGAGTTGCGGCGCGGGCGGGAGGCGACCTGGGAGGAGATCGGGCGAGCCTGTGGGATGACCAGGCAGGGGGCGACCCGGCGGTGGGCGGAGCGGCTCCGGGCGCGGTCGTTCGGGGTCGCGGCGGCCGCGTACCAGGCCGGGCGGCCGGGCTACCCGCAGGCGCTGATCGGGTCGGCGGTGCCGCGGCAGGCCCGGCGGGTGCTCGATCTGGGCGCCGGGACGGGCAAGTTGACCCGGCTGCTGGTCGAGGCGGGCCTGGACGTGGTGGCGGTCGAGCCCGACGAGGGGATGCGGGCGCAACTGGCCGCGGCGGTCCCCGGGGCGGCCGTACGGGCGGGCTCGGCGGAGCGCATCCCGCTGCCGGACGGGAGCGTGGACGCCGTCGTGGTGGCGCAGGCCTGGCACTGGTTCGACCCGGCGGCCGCGGTGCCCGAGGTCGCCCGGGTGCTCGCCCCCGGCGGGACGCTCGCGCTGGTGTGGAACGTCCGGGACGAGACGGAGCCCTGGGCCGCCGAACTCGGCGCGCTGATGCACCGTTCGGCGCGGCAGCGGATCGACACCGAGCCGGTCCTCCCGGCACCGTTCGGCGCGCCCGAGCGGCTGGAGATCCGCTGGGAGCACGGGACCACGCGCGCCGGGATCGTCGACATGGTCGCGTCCCGCAGCTACGTCATCGCGCTGCCGGAGGACGAACGGGCCCGACTGCTGGCCGACGTCGAGGAGTTGCTCGCGACCCACCCGGACCTGGCCGGACGGGACGCGATCGCCCTGCCGTACGTGACGAGGTGCACCCGTGTCCGCCTCGGCTGAGCCCGCGCCCACACTCGCGCCCACGTTGGCGCCCACGTCGGCTCCCGGGCACGGCACCGGGCACGGCCCCGGGCCCGCCACCGTCCGCCGCCTGGGCCGCACGGACGCCGAGCAGTACCGGGCGTTCCGCCTGCAGGCACTGCGGGAGACACCGAGCGCCTTCACCTCCGGCCACGCCGAGGAACGCGCCAAGCCGATGGCCGCCACGCTGCACCGCCTCGCCGGGGCGGAGGACGGGCCGGGCGCCCTGCTCGGGGCCTTCGACGCCACCGGCACGCTGATCGGCACCGCCGGGCTCAAGGTGGCACGGCGGAGCCAGGAGCGGCACAAGGGCACGCTGTACGGCATGGCGGTGGCCCGCACTGCCACCGGCCGGGGGGTCGGCCGGGCGCTGGTGCGCGAGGTGCTGCGGACGGCCGACGAGGACGGGCGGCTGCGGCAGGTGCTGCTGACCGTCTCGGAGGGCAACGAGGCGGCGCTGCGGCTCTACACCGCCTGCGGTTTCGAGGTGTGGGGGCGGGAGCCGAGAGCCGTCCTGGTGGACGGGACGGCGGTCGCGAAGCTGCATATGGTGCGCATGCTGGACATGCCGGGTCTGCCAGGTCTGGCGGGCACCGGGCTGACGGCGGCCGGTGCTGACAATTGTCATGGCGGGCCGGTGTGCGAGCACACTGCCCCGCGCACCGGCCCCGAGCCCACGATGGGTCCATGACCTCCACCGACACCCACACCGAACCCGCTCCCGAAGCCGTCGCCGGCCTGCACCACCCCGACACCCGACGGGCGTTCCGGACCGTGCACCGGTTCGTCCTCGCCTACCTCGGCCTCAGCGTGCTGACGCTGGTGGCCGCCTTCGCCCTCCGCGACCACCCCTCCGTCGTCACCCCCGCGGTCTGGGTCCGCGGCACCATCGTGGTGCTCGGTGCCGCCGTGACCCTGCTGCTCACCGTCCGCGCGGGCCGTGGCTCCCGCGGCGCGTTCCGGCGGCTGCGGATCATCTCGACCGTCATGCTCGCCGCCATCGTCACGATCGTCGTCCTGCCGGGGGTCTTCCCGGTCTGGATGAAGGTCGAGCAGGGCCTGTGCGGACTCGCCCTGCTGGGCGTGGCCGTCCTGGTCAACGGACGGCACCTGCGTACCCTGTTCGCCAGGCTCTGAGGAGGGGGCGCGAGGGTGACCGACCTCGACCGCGAGACCGTACGGAGCCCCGCCTCCCGCTGGGGGCGGGGCCGACGGCGACTCCTGCTGGGCGCCGGGATGCTGGTGTTCCCGGCGCTCACCGCCGTGGCCGTGAGTGGCAACGTCTCCGGGGCGGCGGCGGTCGCCGGGTACGCCGTGGTCGCCGTGTTCTGCCTCTGCTACGCGCTGACCGCCCTCGCCCTCGAACGCGGCCGACGTCACTGGATCAAGCCGCTGTTGGTGGTGATGACCGCGCTGTTCGTCGCCGCGCTGCCGTTCGCCCACGGGGACGCCTTCTTCCTCGCCACCGTGGTCGTCTCCTCCGTCGCGGTGTTGTGGCGCGAACAGGCCGCGCGGGTGGTGACCGTCGCCACTGCGGCGGCCTTCCTGCTGCCCTGGGCGGTGCGCCCCTGGCACACCGGGCCGGGCGGATTCCAGGCGCTGGCCCTGCTGTTCACCTCGCTCACCTGTGGTGCCTTCGCCGAGATCGCCGCCACCAACCAGGAGTTGGTCGCCGCCCGGGCCGAGGTGGCCCGGCTGGCCTCCGAGGCCGAACGGGACCGGATCGCCCGGGACCTGCACGACCTGCTCGGCCACTCGCTGACCGCGATCACCGTCAAGTCCCGGCTGGCGCAGCGACTGGCCGGGAAGGACAAGGACCTCGCGGTCGCCGAGATGGCGGGCGTGGAAACGCTCTCCCGGCAGGCGCTGTCGGACGTCCGCGCCGCCGTGACCGGCTACCGGGAGGTGACCCTGGCCGGTGAACTCGCCCGGGCCCGCGAACTGCTGCGCGCCGCCGGGGTGGTGGCCGACCTGCCGACGGCGGCGGACGCGGTCGGGCCGGAGCACCGCGAACTGTTCGGCTGGGTGCTGCGTGAGGGCATCACCAATGCGGTCCGGCACGCCAGGGCCGGCCGCTGCTCGGTGGTGCTCACCGCGACCTCGGTCGAGATCCGCGACGACGGCACCGGCGGCACGGACCGAACGGGTGGCACGGACCGAACGGACCGAACGGGCGCGGGTACTGCGGGTGAGGTGCGGGGCGCGGCCGGCCCGGGCGCCGGCACCGCGGACGGCAAGGGCCTCACCGGACTGCGGGAACGCGTCGCTGCGGCGGGCGGTACGGTCGAGGCGGGACCGCTCGCCCCGCGCGGGTGGCGGCTGCTGGTCACCGTCCCTCCGGCCGGCACCCGCCGCGGCGCCGTCGGCCCCGCCACCCGCGGCGGCCCCGCCGCCTCCGACTCCCCGCACGAACGGACGACATGACGATCCGCCTGCTGCTCGCCGAGGACCAGGAACTGGTGCGCACCGCGCTGTGCACCCTGCTCGACCTGGAGGACGACTTCGAGGTGGTCGCCGCCGTCGGCCGCGGCGACCGGGTCGTGGCGGCGGCGCTGGAGCACCGGCCGGACGTCGCCCTGCTCGACATCGAGATGCCCGGACTGGACGGGCTGGCAGCGGCCGCCGTCCTGGCCCAGCAGGCGCCCGGGTGCCGGGTGGTCATCCTCACCACCTTCGGCCGGGCCGGCTACCTGCGCCGGGCCATGGAGGCCGGCGCCCTCGGCTTCGTGGTCAAGGACGCGCCCGCCGAGGTGCTCGCCGACGCCATCCGCCGGGTCGCGGTGGGGGAGCGGGTGGTGGACCCGGAACTGGCGGCCGCCACCCTCGCGGCGGGCGCCTCCCCGCTCACCGCCCGCGAACGCGACGTGCTGAACGCCTCCCGCCCGGGCGCCGGGGTCGCCGAGATCGCGGCGAAGCTCTACCTCTCCGAGGGAACGGTCCGCAACTACTTCTCCTCGGCCATCGCCAAGACCGGCACCCGCAACCGGACGGAGGCCCTGCGGGCCGCAGACGAGCGCGGCTGGCTCTGACCCCCGACGGGCCGGCCGACGGCTGACGGCGACGTCCGTCTCGGCGAAATCCGTCTCGGCGAAATCCGTCTCGGCGCCCGGCGACGAAGGCGGCCGGGTGCCGCCCCGAGGCCCCCGACGTCGCCGATGGGAGCAATTAAGTCATTCGACTGTTCCGGCGCCACCGCTCCCGGTCGATCCTGGCCGGGTGCCCAAGCGTCAGTGCTGGGCGGTGATCACGCCAGGAGGCCCCGTAGTGCCCGGTACGCCCGTCGTCTTCGTCCATGGAGCGTGGTTCCATGCGCTGTGCTGGGAGGCGTGGGCCCAGCGCTTCACGGCCCGGGGCTTCACCGTCGTGGCCCCGGGGTGGCCGGGCGAGCTCCCGACGGCCGACGAGGCGCGGCGCCGCCCGGACCGGCTCCCGGACCTCGGGCTGGCGGCGCTGACCGAGCACTTCACCGGTGTGGTCGGGGCGTTCGACAGCCCGCCGGTGCTCATCGGGCACTCCGTGGGCGGGCTGATCGTGCAGCGGATGCTGGCGACCGGTCTCGGACTCGCGGCGGTGGCCATCGCCTCCGCGCCGATCAACGGTGTGCCGCTGCCGAACCCGCCCGGCGGGCCCGGAACGTCCGGGGCGTCCGACAGCGGTGCCCCGGAAAACCAACTGCCGCTCTCCGGAGTCCAGTTCCGGAAATTCTTCGCGAACACCTCGGACGACCGCGGTGCCGCCGAGCTCTACGAGCGCTACGCCGTCCCGGCGCCGCGCCGGCTGATCACCGAGGTGGGCGGCGGCCCGTCCGAGCTGACCTCGGTGGACGTCGGCCGACGGGCCCGCGGGCCGCTGCTGCTGATCTCGGGCCAGGAGGACCTGCTGGTGCCCGACGCGGTGACCCGGGCCGTCTACAAGCAGTACGGCGACTCCGTGGCGGTGACGGAGCTGAAACAGTTCGCGGACCGCAGCCACGCCCTGGTCGTGGACAGCGGCTGGCGCCCGGTCGCGGACCACGTCCTCGACTGGCTGACCCGGCAGGACATCCGGGCCGACGCCCCGGGGAGCTGAGACCGGGCCAGGGGCGTCCCAGCCCTGACGCCCTGACGCCCTGACGCCCTGACGCCCGGGCACGCGGACACCCGGACCGGGGGCCTGCACCCGCACCGGGCCGGCACCGTGACGGCGAGCCGACACCCGTACCCGGGTGACCGCACCCCGCCCGCACACGTGTGTCCCTCAGAGGAGGGTGTACACCACCGACCGGTCCAGTTTCTGCCGCCCGATCCGCCCCTTCGCGACGAGCGTTTCGAGCGTGTTGCGCACCACCTGCGGGGTGGGCTCCCGGTCCGGGTGCCGGTGCATCAGTTCCTCCCGCAGTTCCTTCGCCGCGCAGGGCTCGGCGTGGCCGCGCAGCAGGTCCAGCAGGAGGTCGGTGAGGAGCGGCCGGTGCGGCCGGTCTCCGGGCCGTGCCGCGGTGAGGACGGGTTCGTCCTGTGCCTGCTCGGGGAGGGGGGAGGGCTCGGACAGCCCCTCGTACCGCTCGGCGAGGGTCAGGAGTTCCGCCAGGATGGCCTCCTCCTGCTCCAGGCGCTCGACCTCCTCGGCCAGCTCCCGCTGCCGGCGCCGGTTCTCCTCCAGGTCCGATGCGGCCTGCAGGACGTACAGCGACCGGCGGGTGGCGGCCGATTGGCTGGTCACAACGGTTCACTTCCTCGTCGTAGATGGTTGCTGCGCATGGTACTCGCGGGTGACGCACCACCGGGACGGGCCTCGCACATGTGGGCCCGCCCCCGGGGATACGCGGCCGGGCCCCCACGACTGTGGGTGCACGGGCAGCCGTAAGCCCGGCGTTGCCGTGTCCTCCCGCCGGGGTACACCTGCGGACACGTGGTCCGACGACTCTTCGGCCGAGGCTTCCACCCGAGCCCGCACACGTGGGTGTGACTGCGGCGGCCAACCCCCGGCACACCGGTCATCTGACGGTTGCTCCCGCCTGCGGGACCACCGTTCCGGCCCGTGGAAGGCTCGTTCCGGCCCGACCCCCTCCCCGCCCCGGACGGCCGAGCCCACCGCGACGTACGGAAACCCACGGTCAACTGACGGATGCCCCGGACCGGCCGGCTCCAGAAGAGTTCGGGACACGACCGGCACGTGCCCGTCCCACGACCGTCCCACGACCGTCCCACGACCGGCACACGACCGGCCCGGGCCGGGTGAGACCGGGAGGGAACCGGGACGGAGGAGAGGGGAGGACCGCCATGAGCGGCGAAGGACCGGGACACGGCGGCTGCCGGGAGGTGCCGAAGGACGTTCCCGCACTCTCGCTGGACATCCGGCGGGTGCTGGGCCGCGCCGAGCGGCAGCCGCTGCGGGCGGACTTCCGCTTCGATCCGGACACTCCCGTGCTGGTGTCCGTCACCCTCACCCCGCCCCGGGGCCGCAGCGTCACCTGGCGGATCAGCCGTGAGCTGCTGCACCGGGGCCTCTCCGGGCGCAGCGGCGACGGCGACGTCCGGATCTGGCCGGTGCCCGGCGGCGAGGGCGGCCGCCTGCTCTGGCTGCGCCTGGCCTCCCGGGAGTCGAGCGCCGTCCTGGAACTGCCCGCGGCCGCCCTGTCGGACTGGCTCGCGGCGACCTACCGGCTCGTCCCGGCCGGGGCGGCGCGCGAGGCCACGGAGGAGGACTGGGAGGCCTTCATCAGCGAGCTGCGTGCCGACCCGTGAGCCGTGCACGGACCTGCGGTGCCGGTGGCGGGCGCCCGAGGGGGTGACTGTCGGTGCGGGGGCATAGCGTTGGTTCCGTCGGCGGGCCGGAGCAGCCCCCGCGATTCCATCACCGTTGCCCGAAAGGGGACTTCGTCGTGTCCGTCGCCGTGGAAGAGCAGGTCACGTACCTCGAACTGTCCGAGGACGAGGGGAGTGCGCACAAGTTCTACGAGGTGCGGCTCGCCGGTGCGGTGGTGACCGTCAGGTACGGGCGGATCGGCGAACCCGGGCAGAGCAAGGCCACCGGCTACCCGAGCGTCGAGAAGGCGTCCGCCGCGGCCGCGAAGAAGATCGGCGAGAAGGTCCGGAAGGGATACGCCCCTGCCGTCCGGGGCGTGCGCCAGCGCCGCGCGGTGACCAGGCGGCAGATCGTCAGCACCCGCTCGACCGCCCGCCAGGCCCCGCTGCTGTGGCGGTTCCGGTCCGGCTCGCCCGCCTTCGGGATCTTCGTCGGCGAGGAGCACGCCTGGGTCGGCAACGAGCGCGGCGACGTCTACACCCTCACCCACGACGGCGAGGTCACCGCCCGCTACGGTCTGCCGGACGGCGTCAAGTGCATCGTCGCGGACGACTGGTGGATCTACGCCGGCTGCGACGACGGCAAGGTGTACGACCTGGGCGGCAAGGTCCCCCGGGTCGCGTACGAGATCGCCCAGGACGTCGACATCTACTGGCTCGACATCCACGACGGGGTGCTCGGCGTGGCCGACGAACGCGGCGGCCTGACCACGGTGGACCACGAGGACGAGTTCCAGTGGCGCCGCCAGGCCGACGGCCGGGACGGCTGGATGGTGCGCTGCGACACCGACGGCGTCTACCACGGCCACTCGCGCGGCGTCGCCCGCTACGACAACCGCAGCGGGGACCCGCGCTGGCACGCCCCCACCCAGGGCGAGGTGCTGTTCGGCTGGCAGGAGGCCGAGGAGGTGTTCGCCGGCACCGCGCACGGCTGGGTGCACCGGCTGCGCAAGGCGGACGGCGCCGAGGTGGCCGCCTACCGCTGCGACGCCGCCGTCTTCTCCTGCGCGGCCTCCCCGGACGGCGAGTACGTCTTCGCCGGGGACAACCACTCCTCGGTGTACTGCTTCGCCGCCGACGGCACCCGGCTGTGGAAGCTCGCCACCGGCTGCGGCTCGGCGTACAGCATGCAGTACCGGGACGGCCGGCTCTACCTGGTCACCACCGACGGTTCGCTGGCCTGCCTCGACGCGAGCGAGCAGGCCGTCCGGGCGGCCGAGGGCGGCACCCTGCCGAAGACCGCCGAGGTGAGGAGCGCGGGCTGGGAGCCGGTGCTGGCCGGTGCGGAGCTGGAGACGGTCGTGGTGGCGTCGGGCGGCGCAGCCGGCGGCGGGATCGAGGTGGAGTGCGTCCAGGACGGCACCCGACTGCGGGTGCGGGTGATCTCGCAGGGTTACGACCCCACCTGGCGGGTGCAGTTCCCGAAGGACGTCCGGGTGCCCGGTGCGCGCTACGTGGTCGCCGAGGTCCGGGAGTCCGCGTCGGGCGGCTTCTACCGGGCGCGCGGCGAGATCAAGCGTCTCGTCTGACCGGGGCCCCGGGCGGCCGCTCCGGGGAAGCGGCCGTCCGAGGGGTCTCCTCGACGAAGGCCCGACCGCCGGATCAGGACCGGCAGGCGCGGACCGGGAGATCCGGACCGGCGGGCGAGGCCGGGCGATCCGGACCGGGGACCCGGACCGGGCGATCCGGACCGGCGGGCGCGGCCCGGGTCAGGAGGCTCAGGTGAGGCGGAGCACCAGCTTGCCGGTGTTCTCGCCGCGGAACAGCATCCCGAAGGTCTCCGGGAAGTCGTCCACGGTGCCCTCCACCACCTGCTCCTTCACCGTGATCCGGCCGTCGCCGATCCAGCCGGCGATCTCGGCGGCCGCCTCCGCGTACCGCCGGGCGTAGTCGAACACCACGAAGCCCTCCATCCGCGCCCGCCGTACCAGCAGTGACAGGTAGTTGGACGGGCCCTCGACGGCGGTCTCGTTGTTGTACTGGCTGATCGCCCCGCAGATCACCACCCGGGCGTGCATCGCGAGCCGGGTCAGCGCGGCGTCCAGGACCGGCCCGCCGACGTTGTCGAAGTAGACGTCGATGCCGTCGGGGGCGTGCGCGCGCAGTGCCTTGCGGACGTCCTCGGCGCGGTAGTCGATCGCTGCGTCGAAGCCCAGTTCCTCGGTGAGCAGCGCGCACTTCTCGGGGCCGCCCGCGATGCCGACCACCCGGCAGCCCTTGACCTTGGCGATCTGCCCGACCATGCTGCCGACCGCCCCGGCGGCGCCGGAGACGACGACGGTCTCGCCCTCCTTGAGCGCCCCGACGTCCAGCAGACCGAAGTAGGCCGTCATGCCGGGCATCCCGAGGGCGCCGAGGTACGTCGACAGCGGCGCGAGCGCGGGATCCACGGTGATCGCGCCCTTGCCGTCCGACACCGCGTACTCCTGGACCCCGAAGGCCCCGACCACGTGGTCCCCGACGCGGAACTTCGGGTGGTCGGAGGCGATGACCTCGACCACCGAACCCGCCCGCATGACCTCGCCCAGCCCCACCGGCGGCAGGTACGACGGCCGGTCGTCCAGCCACCCCCGCATCGCCGGGTCCAGCGACACGTACCGGGTACGCCCCAGGAACTCCCCGTCCCCGGGGACCCCGACCGGTTCGCTCCCGTGCGCCCAGTCCTCCGCCCGGACCTCCCCGACCGGCCGTCGGGCGAGGCGGATCTGACGGTTGACTGCGGTGTCTCCGGCCATGACGTCTCCTGGTGCGCATTCGGCTCTGGAACTCGACCGCCCGATTCTAAGCAAGCGCTTAGTCATGCGCCAGAGGTTGTCCTGATTCGACAGGGTGAGCACCGGTGAAGTGCACTGATGCCGCAGTGAAGCACCGGTAGTCTTCCTGCGGAGCGGCCCCCGAGCGCGTGGACCGGCGCCGGACAGGAGAGCACCAGTGAGCACAGCGCATGTCGGCCCGGGCGACTACAGCCGTGTGCCGAACCCGGAGCAAGCCCTCAAGTACGCGATTCGGCACATCGCGGGTGAGCGCGTGGAAATCGTCGAGGGAGTCATCACCCCCGTGTCGCCGTCCTGGGAACACGAGACCGCCATCGATCTGATCCGGCTGCAGATCGGGCCACGACAGCGCGAACTCGGCCTGCGCGCAGGCTCTGGCAACCTTGATCTGCCCGGCACGGAGAACTAGTACGTTCCTGATCTCGCACTCGTGCCGGTCGAACTGGCGGCGAACAACCCGGGTGCGCTGCTGCCCGAGCAGACGGTCCTCGTCGTCGAGGTCACCTCGCCCTCGAACGGTGACACCGACCGCGCGGTGAAGCGCCGCCGGTACGCGCAGTACGGTGCGCCGCTGTACCTGCTGGTCGACCGGCAGGAGCGGGCCTGCACGCTGTTCTCGCAGCCGGGATCGCTCGGCTACACCCGGGTCGAGGGACCGCACCCGTTCGGGGTCCCGGTGCGTCTCCCCGAGCCGTTCGGACTGGAACTGGACACTGCGGAGTTCTGACGCCCGGCGGGCTCAGTCGCCGCGGACGAGATGGCCGTAGCCGCCCGCGTGCCAGACGACGCGGCGGAACTCCTGCAGGGACAGGGCGCCGGCGGGCAGGCCGCGGCCGGGCGGGAAGTGGACGGTGCCGCAGCGGTCGCAGTACCAGGCCCTGGCCCAGAGGTGCTCGGCGCGGGGGCGGCCGGCGAGTTCGCGTGCGGCGGAGGCATTGAGCACGCCGCCGGTGACGAAGAAGACCGCGGCGACGACCAGGGCGATGACGGGGATCGCGGCGGGGACCTCGAAGCCCTGGTGGCCCTGGCCCTGCAGGGTCGTGAACCCCGGTTCGTCGTGGTCGAAGGTCCGGGCGAGGTTTCCGGCGATGAAGGCGAACACGGCGAACGCGGTGGTGACGGCCCCCAGGACCAGCAGCGTGAGGCCGGGCGGCTGGTCCCGGATCGGTGCGGGGGCCAGCGCGCGGGAGAGGTCCGAGACGACCTCCCGGGTCCGGTGGCCGACCTTGCCCTGCGGGTGCCGTGAGGTCACCCTGCTCCGCCCGGCGTGGTACACCGCCGGGACGCCGCGGATCCGGTCGGTGAGGCCGCAGCGCGGGCAGGGGGGCAGGGCGGGTGGCGGTGCGGGTGGCAGTGCGGGTGGCGAGCCGTAGGGCCCCATCGTGGTCTCCCCCGTGTCGGCGTCCGGCCGGGGCGGCCGTGCGTCCGTACCGGCTGAGGACGCTGCGCCGTCCGCCGTGGTTGCGGTGAACTCCCTTCGAATACCCTGCTGTTGGCGTCCTCAAGCGACCGCGGCGGGTCCGGCCGGTCCAGCCGGTCCAGCCGGTCCCGGAGCGGTCCGGAGCGGTCCGGAGCGTTCCGCGGTCGGCGACGGGGGCGCCCGTGCGGGATGCGGTCCGAGGTGGCCCGCGAGGCAGTCAGCCCCCGTCGGGCGCCGGGGCGGGGCGCCAGCCGAGCGCCGGTCCGAGCCGGGTCGCGAGGTCGGTGAGGATCTGCACGTAGTCCCGGTGCTCGAAGGTGAACGGCAGCGCGAACGCGACCTCGTCGACCTCCCGGTACCCGGCGTGGGCGTGCAGCCGCTCGACGAGTTCCTCGGAGGTGCCGACCAGGTCGGGGGCGAACAGCAGCCGGGCCGGACCCTGCGGGGTCAGCGTGCGCGGGGCGCGGGCGAGGGCGTACGCCTCGTAGCGGGCGCGCTGCTCGGGCGTGGCGCTGTCAGTGGGGATGACCACCAGGCCCTGGGAGACCCGGGCGCGCTTGCCGTCCGGGTGGCGCGCGCGGAAGGCACGGATCTGGGCGGCCTGGATCGCGGCGAAGTCGAACGCGCCCTCGTCGGTGCCGTCCGCCGCGCGCGGGTCCGTCCCGGCTCCGTCCGTCCCGGCTCCGTTCGTCCCACCTCCGTCCGTCTCGGCCTTCACCACGCTGCTGGTGAGCAGGTTGAGTCCCTGCTCGCCGGCCCAGCGGGCGGAGCGGAGGCTGCCGGCGCCGTACCAGAGCCGGGCGGCGAGCCCGGGGGAGTGCGGCTGGACCCGGCGGGAGTAGACCTCGATGCCCTCGGTGCCGGAGACGTCGGAGGCGTCCTCGCCGCGGACCAGGGCGAGCAGCCGTTCGGCGCGGCGGGGGCTGAAGTCCTCGTGCGCGCCGGTGTCCGGGTAGAGGGCGTCGCGCACGTGCTCGTAGTGGGTGGGCGGTCCGACGCTGAAGCCGGGGTTGAGCCGGCCGCCGGACAGGACGTCCACGGTGGCGAGGTCCTCGGCGAGCCGCAGCGGGTTCTCCCAGCCGAGCGGGGTGACGGCGGTGCCGAGTTCGATGCGGCTGGTGCGCTGGGTGGCGGCGGCGAGGACGGCGACCGGGGAGGAGATCCCGTACTGGAGGTGGCGGTGGCGCAGCCAGGCGCTGTCGAAGCCGAGCTGCTCGCCGAGGCCGATGAGGTCCAGGGTGGACTCGTGGCCGTGCCGCGGGTCCGTTTCGTCGAAGAGGCCGATGGTCAGGAAGCCGAGCTTGCGCAGCGGGCGGGGGTCCGGCGACATGGTGGGCGGCTCCGCGGGGTGTGAGGAGGCCCCCCGGAGGGAGGGCCGGACCGGTGGTGCCCTCCGAACGTAAGCGTCGACCTCCCGGCCCGACAAGATCGGCACGCGATCCGGACAGCGGACGGCAACGGGAAGCAACGGGAAGCAATGGGGGGTAACGGACGGCCATGGGCCGTAACGGACGGCCACCGCCCGCGCCGGAGGGCAACACGGCGACGCGGCGACGCGTGTGCGGGGCCACCGCCCGGACGGTGACCCCGCACACGCGAGTGCCGGTCAGCAGCTGCGCAGCTCCGGGCTCTGGTTGCGGATCTGGTTGTGCAGCGAGGTGAACTCGCGGTACGCCTCACTGTCCTCGGCGCCGGGCCGGAACGCGCCGACGCGGTGGCAGTTGACGAAGGCGAGCTTCACGCCGAAGTGGTCCTCCAGGCTGCCCCGGATGGCGTTGCTGGCGAGCGCGCGCAGCAGCTGCGCGCGCTGCTCGTCGCTGGGCGTGGTGTTGTCGGTGGTGAACTCGTCGTCACCGGCCGCGAGTTCGGTGCTGAGCCCGGCGACGACCCGGTAGGCGTAGGGGAGCGAGGCGCGGACGGTTTCGAGGAAGTCGGCCTCGTCGACGCGGCCCTCCCGGGCCTGGGCGAGGAGGGCGGGGGAGACGTCGAGCGACATGGGTGTCCTCTTTCGGGGAGTGGGGGCGCACGTGCGGAAGGTCCTACGGGTGTGGCAACTGCCGCGCGCGCAGCGTGGACCCGGGCGGGCAGCAGTCGCCCGTGCGGTTATCGAAGATGAAAACCGTTGTGGATAAGACTCTCCCGCCACCCCCGACGCCCTGTCAAGCACCGCCCCCCGAAGTGCTGACGCCGGCCGCCCGTCGGCAGCGTGCGGACCTTGATGGCGAGGGCGGCGATCGCCTCGGCCAGGGGCGAGCGGGCGGCAAGCTGGCGCGAAGGTGTACACCGTGACCGGCCGGCCGGATGGCGGGGAGTGTCGTCCGTGGTGCTGTGGTTCAGGCGCAGATCGGCACCATCGCCGTTCCTCTGGCTGTGCGGACAAGGGGCGCACCGGGATGGCGAGGGTGAGTGTCACGGGCTCCTGTTGGTCGCCGGCCGCCTGCCCTGCCGGTCGGTCGTCGATGGTGTCCGCTGTCCGGGGCGCCGGATGATCACCGCCCGCGGACGGGGCGTGACCGAAGGTCCGACCGCACGCGCGGCGACCTCGCTGCCGGGGCGGTCGCAGCCGTGATCACGCGCGCTTTCCGGGCCGCCCGCCGTCCTGTGCGCCGCACAAACCGTCGATGACCTGCCCGGTTGCGGCGTGCCGGCATGGCGGCCGGCGCGATTGTCCGGAAATCGCTGCTTGTCCGTAATGAACGGTTGTGTTCCCTATCTCCCGGGACTAGTGTCGGTGGAAGTGAACGAATCCGTCCCCTCCCATCGTTCGTTCCCGAGCCATTGGGGAACCTGCCATGGTCACCTCGCGTGCCCTGGCCACGGCTCCGCCCGCGACCGCACGTCGGGGCCAGCACCCAGGGATAGCCCTCACCGTCATCGCGGCCACCCAGCTCATGGTCGTCCTCGACATCACGATCGTGAACATCGCGCTGCCGCACATCCAGCAGGCGCTGAAGTTCAACACCACCGACCTGTCCTGGGTCATCAACGCCTACACCCTGACCTTCGGCGGGCTGCTGCTGCTCGGCGGCCGAGCGGGCGACATCCTCGGCCGCCGACGGGTGTTCATGGTCGGCGTGCTGGTGTTCAGCACGGCCTCGCTGCTCGGCGGGCTGGCCACCTCCTCGGCCTGGCTGTTGGCCTCCCGGGCCCTGCAGGGCCTCGGCGGCGCCATCGCCTCGCCGACCGCGCTCGCGCTGATCGCCACCAACTTCAAGGAGGGCCCGGAGCGCAACCGGGCCTTCGGCGTGTTCTCCGCCGTCGCGGGCGCCGGCGGCGCGATCGGGCTGCTGCTCGGCGGCATGCTGACGTCCTGGCTCTCCTGGCGCTGGGTGTTCTTCGTCAACGTGCCGATCGGCATCGCGATCGCGCTGCTGGCACCGCTCTACATCAACGAGTCCGAGCGCCACCCCGGCCGCTTCGACCTCACCGGCGCCTTCACCGCCACCGCGGGCATGGTCTCGCTGGTCTACGGCTTCATCCGTGCCTCCGAGCACGGCTGGACGGACCCGGTGACACTGACCTCGTTCAGCCTCGCCGTCGTCCTGCTCGCCGCGTTCCTGCTCAACGAGCGGCGCGTCCCGCAGCCGATCACCCCGCTGCACCTGTTCCGCGACCGCAACCGCTCCGGCGCGTACGGGCTGATGCTGTGCGTGGCCGCGGCGATGTTCAGCATCTTCTTCTTCATCACCCTGTTCGTGCAGGAGATCCTCGGGTTCAGCCCGCTGCGGGCCGGCTTCGCCTTCCTGCCGATCAGCGTCGCCATCATCGCCGCCGCCCAGTTCGCTGCCCGCAACCAACTGCGCTGGGGTCCCAAGCCGTTCCTGGTCACCGGCTCGGTCCTGGTGCTGGCCGGGGTCGCCTGGGCCAGCCAGATCGACATCGACACCACCTACGTCGGCGGCATCCTCGGCCCGACCCTGCTGTTCGGCTTCGGCATGGGCTCGATCTTCGTCCCGGTGATGCTCACCGCCGTCTCGCACGTCGCCCCGCACGAGACCGGCGCGGCCACCGGCATGCTCAACACCACCCAGCAGGTGGGCGGTTCCCTGGGCCTGTCGATCCTGATCACGGTCTTCGGCACCGCCAGCCGCAACGAGGCCCAGCAGCAGGTCGGGAAGTTCCTCCAGCAGGCCACCCCACAGGAGGCCCTGCGCTTCAAGGCCACCGGACAACTCCCCCAGCCCTACTCCTCACAGGTCCTGGTGCACGGCATCGCCAGCGCCTTCCAGATGGGCCTGGTCTTCGCCGCCCTGGCCGTCGTCATCGCCGCCGTCGTCATCAAGGTCCGCCGGCCACCCGTTCCCGGCACACTGTCGGAGCGCCCTACGGAGTGATCGGCGCAGTTCGATGTCGTACGCGCCCGGACAACGCCCACACCATCGAGGAGTTCCCTGCGATCCGTCTCAGTGCGCGGTCCGCATCCGGATCCAAGCAGGCCGCCCGGGTGGCCCGGGGATCCGCGGGAACACCGGCGACTTCGGCTGCGGCGACCTCGCGTACGGCCGAGTGCGTGTCGCCGGGAGTTCGAGCTGCAGTACCCCGAGAACCGGGAGCCCGCCAGGACCGCCCGACCCGCCAGGACCGCCCGACCGCACCGTTTCGCAGGCCGCACCGCGCTGTCCACCGGCTCCTCCCGCGGGGTTCGGCCTGGCGCACGTCCGGTGGGTGCCGAAGCCCGGGCCGGGTCTGCACACGTGCCTGCACGCCGTCCCGCTGCCCTGACAGCGAGAATCCGCCCGCTGCGGGGCCGTGATCTGCCGGACGTCCCCGCTCCATGGGCTGTGTACTTCCAGGTCCGGCCCGAGGCCGCCCCTTGGCTACGGGGTGGCGCTCGCCGACACGGCGCCGGCCGTCCACGGCACACGTCAGCCGCATGTACGTGCCCCGCGCGGGTAGGTGCCTGGCATGCTGACCCTCGGCATCGAGGAGGAATACCTCCTGCTCGACCCGGCTACCGGCCTCCCGGCGGCCCGCGCTGCCCAGGTACGCCGCGCCGCCGGCCTCCAGCCCGCCCTGGAGCACGGCGAGGTCCAGCGAGAACTTCTCCAGGCGCAGTTGGAGGTCGCCACCCCGGTCTGCCGCGATCTGGAGGAAGCCGGCGGGCACCTGCTGCGCATGCGCCTGGCCCTCGGCGAGGCAGCTCGGCAGGAGGGCTGCCGCCTGGCCGCGTGCGCAGCGGCGCCTTTCAACGATCGCCTGCCCGTCCCGGTGACGGACACCGTCCGCTACCGGACCATGCACACCGACACTCGGCTGCTCACCGACGAGCAGCTGATCACCGGCATGCATGTCCACCTTGGCATTCCCGACCGCGCGGCCGGCGTCACGGTGATGAACGGGTTGCGCCCCTGGCTGCCCCTGCTGATCGCACTTGCGGCGAACTCACCGCTGTGGCAGAACACCGACACCGGGTTCGCGAGCTGGCGCACCCTGGTTTTCGGCCGCTGGCCAGTCAGCGGACCGCCCCCGTTCTTCGACGACGCCGGCGACTACGACCGACGTACCACGCTCCTGGTCGAGAGCGGTCTGATCCGCGACCTCGGGCAGGTCTACTGGCACATCCGTCTGTCCGAGCACTTCCCCACTGTCGAGATCCGCGCCATGGACGTCCAGCTGGGGGCCGACGAAGCGGTGATGCTCGCCGGTCTCGTGCGGGCCCTTGCCACCCGGACCCTTGCCGACGCTGATGCCGAACGGGGGATCCCGCCCGTCGAACAGGAGGTCCTGTCGGCCGCCGTGTGGCACAGTGCCCGGTACGGCTGCACGGGCACGGTGTTCGACCCGCTCTCCGGTCGCCTGACCAACCCCGACGACGCCGTAGCGCGGCTGCTCGATTACACCGGTCCGATGACCGATAGCGGTGTGGACCGGCATGTCGCCCCCGTGCTGCACCGCCTGCTGCGCGAAGGCAACGGTGCAGCCCGCCAGCTTCGCCGACTGCGCTCGGCAGGCCGTGACGGTCTTGTGGAGATGCTCATCGACCAGACCACCGGCGTCTGACGTCTCCCGCTTTCGCGGTCCCCGGCTGCGGTGGTGCCCCCGGGACCGGGACAGAAGCCAGTTTTCTGGCACTTGAAGATCGCTCCAGGTTTGCTCTTTTTCATTGGAGTCAAAACTCGATTGTCGTCTCTGATTCGGCCGCCGAGATGATTCCTGGTCGACGATCTGTCATGTCACGCTGTGTCGATAATGACGGCCTCAGGCAACTCTGAGTGCGGCGTTGACAGTTGGGCGGCCGAAGGGGTTGCATGGTACTGGGGCTGCAATCCCGAACAGCTCGGAGTTTGTCATGCTGCGACTTTACCTGGATGCGCGTCGCCTCGGGTATGTCCTTGCGGCGCTGCTAGTGAGTCTCATTGTCGTGCCGATCTCGGCCACGTCCGCAAGTGCATGGCCGAACAGTGCGAGGGTCGAGGTGGTCGGGGTCGCGCAATGTGCCCCTGTCGGGCTCGACTTCCATCCCACACACGTCAAGATGACCGTCGGCGGGCAGACGCGACAGGCGGACGTGAAATCTCCCGCTCCATCCGGCTTCTTTGCGCTGAATCGGCCGTTCACGAATATACCGCCACACTCCGTCACTGCGTCGGCAGTCATCACCTGTCAGTCGGGGAACGGCAGTGGCATCACCGGGAGTTCTCAGGAGCGAACGGTGCACACCATGATTTCACGGCCTCCAGTGGGATCCGTGCAGTTTGTCATCCTCTGACCGGTCGGGTTGTGACGTCGCCCGATTCGACGATGCACGGCCACTGAACTGTTCACTCGGCTGTCTGCCGTAGGCGGCACATGTGCTCTGGACGCGCTTTCGCGATGCGGCCCCGCCCGATCGGAACCGGTCGGGCGGGGCTCGCGGCTGGTATGCGATCCGTTCGTCCTGGAGGACTTCCGGGTCGACACCGCCGGCGGTGCGGTCACTCGCGGATGGCTCGGGGAACGCGACGTGTGCGTGGCCTCGCATGCGTCCGCCGACCCGAACCCGAATCACCACGGTTCCGATGGGCGTTGTATTCCACTGACTACCAGCCACGGTATGGGCGTCTACACCGCTCCTGACGCGGGGGCCGGCAAGTTCGACGGCCTCACACCGTCTTCCCAGGGAACAACAACGCGGTATGGGCGGGCTGCTGGGTCTCCGGCGGGTACGTCGGTACTGCAGGCAACGTCTGGTATCGCGCCGAGGCCGTGTGGGTGAACGGCCAGTGGATCAGCGCGGGGACGCCCGAATGGAATACGACCTGGACGTTCGCACCGTACGTGGACGGCACGGCGGCATTCCACAACGTGCCCGGTCTGCCCGCCTGCAACCAAGGCGTGTCTGATCATTGATGTTGTGGCAGGTCGAGGCGCGTTGACGGATGCGGCGTGGGGGCGGATAGAGCCCGTGTTGCCGCGGGTGGATGGGCGTGGTCGTCCGTGGCGTGATCACCGGCAGGTGGTCAATGGTGTGCTGTGGCGACTGCGGACCGGGGCGCCGTGGCGTGACCTGCCCGAGCGGTACGGGCCGTGGCCAGGGCACGCGGGGTGGCCATGGCGGGTTCCCCGATGGCTCGGGAGCGAACGGTGGGAGGGGACGGATTCGTTCACCTCCCACCGACACCGGTCCCGGGAGACGGGGAACGCAAGCGTTCATGACGGACATCCGGAGATTTCCGGACATCCCGCGATCAGGGAGTGCGAACGCCCGACTCCCGGGACGCGCGCCGTTCTGCCGCCCCCAGCCATGCCACCGCCGCGACGATCACCACGGCGAGGACCAGGCTGACCGGCCCGGTACCGAGGTCCAGACCGCCCCGCGCGTGGCTGACGCCGGCCCAGTCGGCGAAGCAGGCGCCGAGCGGCCGGGTGAGGACGTACGCCCACCAGAAGGTCGGCACCGGCCCGAGCCCGACGAGGCGGTGGGCGAGCGCGGGCACCGTGATCAGGGCGGCGAACAGCAGCCCCGACGGCAGGTAGCCCCAGCCGAGGGTGGCCGCGGTGAGGTCGCCGACGGCGGTGCCGAGCGCGAACGTCGCCATGACCGCGCACCAGTAGTAGACCTCGCGCCGACCGCCGGCGACCGTCTCCACGGCGAGCGTCCCCTCCGTCGCCCGCCACAGCGCGAACACCAGGGCGAGGACCACGGCGAACCCGGCCGCCGAGGCGGCGTACGGGACCCCGACGGCGACGTGCGCGACGTCGGCGGCCATGGTGCCGAACACGCTCACCATGACCACCGCCGTCCAGTACACCGCCGGGACGTACCGCCGGGTGCGGGCCTGCGCGAACAGGGCGGCGGCGAGCAGCAGCCCGGCCGAACCGACCGCCGGCACCGGGCCCAGGACCCGGGCGAGGTAGTCGGAGGTGGTCTCGCCCATGCCGGTGGTGAGGACCTTGACGGCCCAGAACACCGCCGTCACCTGCGGGACCTTGCTCAGCACGGCCCGCGCGGGGACGGCCGGGCCGCGGCGGGCCGCTCGGGGGGTTGTCGTGGCGCCCACGTCGGCGCTCCCTTCGGTACGGCGCGGCCCGGCCGCGCCCGCTCGATGGCCGGCCGGTCGGGCCGGCCGCGGTGGCCGGACCGGCCGACCGACCGGTCTGACAGGTGGGTCGTGGTGGTCAGCCGTTGTGGACGGCGGTGCCGCCGAGGACGGTGTTGCCGGTGATCGTCCCGGCGGACCCGTCCACCGTCACCGCGTGCCGCACCCCGTCCGGGCCGACGACCACGGCCCGCCAGGCCCGGCCGCCGCCCTGCTCGGTCACCGTCGTCAGCGACTCCACCCGGCCGCCGGCGACCGCCGCGGAGGCCTTGGCCACGGCGTCGGCGGCCTCGGTCGACGGCAGCGGCG
>NZ_JBHWCL010000150.1:0-24530 GCF_042735125.1 Kitasatospora sp. NPDC059599
GCGGGTGGGACAGGCGGGCGGCCCCCCCCACCGGGTGGCGCCGGTGGCTGGGCAGTGGGGGGGCCCCCCCCCCGGGGCGGCCCGGCGGGGGTCAAACCCCCCCCCCCCCCGCCGGCCCCGGCCGCTGCCGTTTCCGGGCGGGACGTTTCCGGGGCGCGACGTTCCGGGTGCGTGACCTTCCGGGAGGCGGGGCGGCAGGGGCGCGGGGCGGTTCGATGCGGGGCGGGCCGGTGTCGGGGCCGACGGCGTCGGCGGTTCGTGCGCGGGCGGTGGGTCGGCCGGGGACCGCGGGTGGGCGACGGGTCTGCCGAACGCGCCGGAACGGGTAGGGAGTTCGGGGGTCCGGCGGCCGGGCTCGGGCGGTTCCGCGTCGTCGGGCGAGGGTCGTCGGACGAGGGCGGTTCCGCGTCGTCGGGCGAGGGTCGTCGGGTGAGGGGGAGCGGGCCGGCTTCGTCGGGCGAGCGGTGACGGGGTGTCGGTCAGCCGCGGTGGGCCGGCAGGCCGTACTGGGCGGCGGCCAGCAGGTCGTGCATCCGGTGGCCGAAGTCCTCGGTGTCGCAGGCCGGTTCGGGGAAGACCAGGCGGACGTCGCGGTGGCCGTCGGGGTGGTCCAGGCGCAGCACCAGGCCGTGGCGGTCCAGGGCGAGCGGGCGGACGTCCGGGTTCCGGGCGAGCAGCACGGGGTCGAGGAGGCGGGTGAGGACCTCGATCGCGTCGGCGTGGTCGTCCGCGAAGTGGGTGAGCATCGCGGCCTCGTGGCGGGCCATCGGGTCGGGGCCGGCGAGGGAGAGGTCGGCGGCGGTGACCGCTCCGGTGCCGTACGGGGTGGCGAGGACGGCGTGGGCGACGTCCACGCGCAGGTGGACGCTGAGGCCGTCGTCGGCGAGGTGCGCCAGTCGCAGCCGGCCGGCCAGGGTGAGCCGGCCGCGGACGCGGTCCCGGACGGCGACGGGGGAGACGTCGGTGACGTCGAGGACGACGGGGAGGCCGTCGGTGGCGTCGGCGGCGGCCACGGTGAGCGGGGCGTCCAGTGGGGCGCGCATCCGCAGGTGGGCGCCGTGGACGGAGACCGGAGTGTCGAGGTCGTGGTGTTCGCCCAGGGCGCGGACGACGAGCGAGGAGGTCGTGCTGAGCAGGCTCTGGATCCGTTCGGCGGTGGTGGGCTCGGGGACCTCGGTGTCGCCGGTGGGCTGGCTCATGGACGGACCTCCAGATAGTTAGGTGAGCCTAACCTAATATTCGCGTCGGAGTTCGGCAAGCAGGCGTCGGGACGTGCCGAAGGGCCCGGACGGGCGGCGGTCCGGGCCCTTCGGCGGAGCGGGCGGCGCGGCGTCAGGCGAGGACGGCCTGGGCGTCGATCTCGACCAGCATCGGCTCCTGCGGGAGCTCGACGAAGACGGTGGTGCGGCAGGGCTTCACTCCGCCGGGCTCGATGTTCTCCTCGATGAACTCGGCGTAGACCTCGTTCATCAGCGGGAAGTCGGCGCGCTTGGTGAGGTACACGCGGAACATCACCACGTCCTCGATCGTGGCGCCGCCGGCCTCGACGACGGCCTTGACGTTCTCCAGGGTGCGCCGGGTCTGCGCCTTCACGTCGCCGTGGTGGAGGTACTCGCCCGTCGCCGGGTCCTGCGGGCCCTGCCCGGAGACCTGCAGGATCGGGCCCTTGCGCACGCCCTGGGAGAAGGTCCAGGCGGGGGCCGGGGCGCCCTCGGTGCGGATCTCGGTCTTCTCGCCAGTCGGGGACTGCTCGGGGGGCATGGGACTCCTCGGATCTCGTGACGGTTCGTCAGGGGTGTTCGGGGCGACCGCAGTCGGCCGATACGGTGCGGGTGGTGGCGAGCAGCTGCGGGAGGAGGTCCAGCACCTGCTCGTACGGGAGGACGACGTCCGGCACGGAGATGGACGCGGCGGCGACGACCCGGCCGCTGGCGTCCCGGATCGGTGCGGCGACGCAGTTGATGAAGGCCTCGTGCTCCGCGTGGTCCTGCGCCCAGCCCTGGGCGGCGACCCTCTCCAGCTCGGCGAGCAGCGCCTCGGGCGTGGTGAGGGTGTGTTCGGTGTGCGGGGTGAAGTCGATCCCGGCCACCACCCTTCGCCGCTCCGGCAGGGGCAGGTCGGCCAGCAGCACCTTGGACACGGCCGCGCTGTGCAGGGCGGCGCGCAGGCCGATCCGGGAGTACATCCTGACCGGGTGGCGGGAGTCGAACTTGTCGATGTAGACCACCTCGCCGCCCTCGTAGGCGGCCAGGTGCACGGTCTGACCGGTGGCGGCGTTCAGCTCGGCCAGGTGGGGGGCCGCGATCCGGCGGATGCCGCGCTGCTCCAGGGCCAGGCCGGAGAGGGCGAAGAGGCCGGCGCCCAGGTGGTAGCGGTAGGCCGCATCGCGGTAGACGAACCGTTCCTCTTCGAGGCTCTGCAGCAGTCGGAGCACGGTGGTCTTGTGGACGCCGAGCACCTCGGCGAGCTGGTCGAGGGAGCGTTCGCCCTCGCCGAGTTGGGCGAGGATGCGCAGGGCGCGGGTGACGGTCTGGCTCATCGTGCTCCGCTTCGAGGGCTGGGGTTCCCGCTCATTGTGCCCGGGCCCGGGCGGGCGCCCGGCGTCCGGTCACCGGCGCCGTGGGCGTCGTCGGCGGGGGTGGGGCCGCCGGTCCGTGCGCCGTGGCGGGCCTGCGCGGGGTCGTCGGCCCGTGCGCGGTCGGCGGTGAGGGCGGGGCCGGTGATGCCGTCCGCGCTGACCCGGGTGGCGGCCCAGTCCGCGGGGGAGGCGTCGAGCAGGGCCGACACCACGGCGGCGGGCGGCAGTTCGGCCTGGTCGCCGTGGGCGGTCAGCGCGCAGGCCGCGCTCAGGTGGCCGAGCCGCAGCCGGCGGCGCTGGTCCAGGCCCCGGACGGTGCCGGCCAGGTAGCCGGCCGCGAAGGCGTCGCCCGCGCCGGTGGCCTCCACCACCTCGACGGCGAGGGCCGGTTCGGTGACCGCCGTGCCGTCCCGCTCCAGGGCGGTGACGTGCCGGTCGGCATCCTTGACCACGAGGGTGGCGGGCGTCGGGAAGCGGCGGCGCAGTGCGACGGGGTCGCCTGCGCCGAAGGCGGCCTGCGCCTCGTCGGCGCCGAGCAGCAGCAGGTCGGCGGCGTCCAGCAGCGACGGCAGCACGGACGGGTCGCGGTCGCGCCAGAGCGACGGGCGCCAGTTGAGGTCGAAGCTGACCAGCCGGCCCGGGCGGCGGTCGGCCAGCAGGGCGCGCAGCAGGGCGAGGCAGTCGTCGGAGAGGGCGGCGGTGATGCCGGACAGGTGCAGGAGGCGGGCGTCGGCCAGCAGCGGGGCGGCGGCCGGGTCGGCGAGCAGCGCGGGGGAGAGCGCCGCGGCCGCGGAGCCGCGCCGGTGGTAGTGCAGCCGGCTGCGGCCGGGGCCGAGGTCGTGGTCGTGGCCGGTGGTGCCGCCGACCTCCTTGAGGTAGAGGCCGGTCGGGCGGTGCGGGTCGACCGCGACCGCCGAGACGTCCACGCCGCGGGCGGCGACCTCGGCGAGCAGCCGCCGGCCGAAGCCGTCCGCGCCGACCCGGCTGATCCAGGCGGTCGGCACGCCGAGTGCGGCCAGTGCGCCGGCCACGTTGGACTCGGCGCCGCCGACGGAGAGCCGGAAGTTCGCCACCGACTCCAGCGGGCCCGGGCGGTCCGGGAGCAGGACGGCCATCGACTCGCCCACGCACACGGCCGTCGGGGGAGGACCCGGGCGGGTCGCCCCCGGGGTGTCCTGTCGCGGCATGTGCGGGGCTCCTCGTCTGCGGCCGTTCCGCGGGGAGCGGGCCGACTCCGTTGACCGTGTCCGTTGACCGTGCGTCGACTCCGCCGGCGACCGTCCGCGAAGGGTGCGGGCCGGGTTCGCCGGGCGTGTGTCGGTTCGTCGAGCGTGAGCCGGTTCCCCGTGGAGCGTGGGCCGGTTCCGTTGACCGTGATCCGGCGCCGATGCTAGAACCGTGCTGCCAGCATGTGCAACCCGCGTTGCGCATGTTGCAACATGATGGAAGGAGGATCGTGGAGCAGACCTTCGCAAGCAGCGGCACCGGGCCCGGGATCGCCGTCGGCGCGGTGGCGGCCCTGGCCGACGAGCCGCTGGACTGGCGGTTCAAGGCCGCTCCCCCGCAGTCGTGGGGCCGTACCGTGCGGGAGTGGCTGGCGGACGGCCCGACCCTCTCCTCGCTCGGCACCCCGCTGCTCACCCTCGACGGCGCCGCGGTCGAGCACAACGTCCGCACCATGGCCGACTGGTGCGCCAAGGCGGGCGTCGCGCTCGCCCCGCACGGCAAGACCACCATGGCGCCCGCCCTCTGGCAGGCGCAGCTCGCCGCCGGAAGCCACGGCATCACCCTCGCCAACCTGCCCCAGGTCAGGGTCGCCCGCGCCTTCGGAGTGCGGCGGATCCTGCTCGCCAACACCCTGCTCGACCCGGCCGGACTGGCCTGGCTCGCCGACGAACTGGCCTCCGACCCCGGCTTCGCCTTCCTCTCCTGGGTCGACTCCACCGAGAGCGTGCGGCTGATGGACGAGGCGCTGCGCGCCGCCGGCGCCGAACGGCCGGTCGAGGTGCTGGTCGAACTCGGCGGCCCCGGCGGGCGGACCGGTGCCCGCGGCGTGGACGCCGCCGTCGAGGTCGCCGCCGCCGTACTACGGGCCCCCACGCTGCGCCTCGCCGGCGTCGGCGGCTACGAGGGCGCGCTCGCGCACGACGCCACGGCCGACGGGCTGGCCGCCGTCCGAGGCCACCTCCGGACCCTGGCCCTGCTCCACGGCCGGCTCGCCGGCGCCTGCCCGGACGACGCGCCGCCGGTGGTCACGGCCGGCGGCAGCGCCTACTTCGACCTGGTGGTCGAGGAGTTGGCCGGCCTGCCGGACACCCTCGTGGTGCTGCGCTCGGGCGCCTACGTCGCCCACGACGACGGCTTCTACCGGGGCGTCTCGCCGTTCGCCCGGGGCGCCGGCGAGACACCGTTCCGCGGCGCGCTGCACGGCTGGGCCCGGGTGGTCTCCCGACCCGAACCGCAACTCGCCCTGCTGGACGCCGGAAAGCGCGACCTGCCCTTCGACGAGGGCCTGCCCGAGCCGCAACGAGTGCGCGGCGGAGTCGAGTTGACCGGAACGACGGCACGGATCACCGCGCTCAACGACCAGCACGCCTTCCTGCGCGACGCGGGCGACCTCGCGCCGATCGGCGCCGTACTGCGCCTCGGGGTGTCGCACCCGTGCACGGCCTTCGACAAGTGGACGGCGATCCCGGTGCTGGACTCCGCGGACGCCGCCGAGCCGAAGGTCACCGGACTGGTCAGGACGTTCTTCTGATGGCCGGGGCGAGAACGGCCGGACCGGGCACGCCGGGCACGCCGGGCACGCCGGGCACGCCGGGCACGCCGGGCGCGCCGGGCCCGACGGTATTCCGCGGCGCCACCGTCGTCGACGGCACCGGCGCCGACCGCTACCGGGCGGACGTGCGGATCGCCGACGGCCTGATCACCGGGATCGGCGGGCGCCTCGACGCACCCGACGTGGTGGACGCCGACGGACTGGTCCTGACCCCCGGCTTCATCGACATGCACGCCCACTCCGATCTCGCCCTACTGCTCGAACCCGAGCACCCGGCCAAGGTCACCCAGGGCGTCACCTGCGAGGTCCTCGGCCAGGACGGCCTGTCCTACGCCCCGGTGGACGACACCACG
Organism: Kitasatospora sp. NPDC059599; assembly: GCF_042735125.1. Lineage (NCBI taxonomy): Bacteria > Bacillati > Actinomycetota > Actinomycetes > Kitasatosporales > Streptomycetaceae > Kitasatospora > Kitasatospora sp. NPDC059599. The sequence continues at coordinate 5,711 of NZ_JBHWCL010000150.1, forward strand.
CTGCCCGCGCTGCGCCGCCAACTCGCCGGCTGGAACGGCGATCCGGCCGACCTCGACTGGGACTGGCGCGACGTCGCCGGCTACCTGGACCGGATCGACCGCACCCGGGTCGCCGTCAACGCCTGCTACCTCGTCCCACACGGCACGCTGCGCACCCTCGTCATGGGCTGGGCCGACCGGCCACCCACCCCGGCCGAACTCGACCGGATGCGACAGGTGCTGGCGAAAAGCCTGCTGGACGGCGCGGTCGGCATGTCCAGCGGTCTCAGCTACACGCCCGGGAGTTACGCGGACACCGCCGAACTGGTCCAGCTCTGCACCATCGTCGCGGCCTACGGCGGCTTCCACGCTCCGCACCAACGCTCCTACGGGGAAGGCGCGTTGGAAGGGTACGCCGAAATGGTGGAGATCTCCCGGCAGAGCGGCTGCGCGCTGCACCTGACCCACGCCACGATGAACTTCGGCGTCAACCGGGGCCGGGCCGGCGAGCTGCTGGAACTGGTCGACCGGGCGCTCGCCGACGGCGTCGACCTCACCCTGGACAGCTACCCCTACCTGCCCGGCTCCACCACCCTGGCTGCCCTGCTGCCGAGTTGGGCCACCGAGGGCGGCCCGGCGGCGACCCTGGCCCGGCTCGCCGACCCGGCGGAGTGCGCCCGGATCCGGTACGAAGTGGAGGAGAAGGGCAGCGACGGCTGCCACGGCGTGGTCACCGACTGGACGACGATCCAGATCTCCGGCGTCCGGTCCGCGGAGCTGGCACCGGCCGTCGGCAGGACCGTCGCCGAACTCGCCGTCGAGGAACGGCGGACCGGAACCGAGGTCTTCCTGGACCTGCTGCGCCGGGACCAGCTGGCCACCACGATCCTCCAGCACGTCGGGCACGAGGAGAACGTCCGGGCGATCATGCGCCACCGCGCGCACACCGTCGGCAGCGACGGACTGCTGGTCGGCGCCCGGCCGCACCCGCGTGCCTGGGGCACCTTCCCGCGCTACCTCGGCCACTACAGCCGGGAGTTGGGCGTACTGACCCTGGAGGAGACGGTCGCCCGGATGACCGGCCGGCCCGCCGCCCGGCTGGGTCTGCACCGGCGCGGACTGATCGCCCCCGGCCACCACGCCGACCTGGTGCTCCTCGACCCGGAACGGGTCCGGGACGCCGCCACCTTCGAGCACCCCCGGCGGCCCGCCGAGGGCATCGAGTCCGTGTACGTCAACGGCACCGCCGTCGTCCGGCAGGGCCGCACCACCGGCGCCCGGCCCGGGCGCGCCCTGCGCCGCACCGACCGAGGAACCCGAGCCGCATGAACTCCTTCTCCGCCCTGCAGGACGACCGGGTGATCGCGGTGGTCCGCGCGCCGGACATCCCCGACGCCGCCGCGCTGTGCGCCGCGCTCGCCGCGGGCGGCATCCGGTGGACCGAATTCACCTACACCACGCCGGACGTGACCCGGCACCTGCGCCGTGCCGCGCAGGCCGGCCACCGGGTCGGCGTCGGCACCGTGCTGACCGCGGAGCAGGCCGAGCGCGGGACCGCGGCCGGGGCTTCCTTCCTGGTCACCCCGGGCTGCCGGCCCGAGGTCGCGGCGGCGGCGACCTCAGCCGGGGTACCGGTGGTGCTCGGGGCGCTGACCCCGACCGAGGTGGCCCGGGCGGTGGACCTGGGGGCGGCCGCGGTCAAGATCTTCCCGGCCCGGTCTTTCGGCCCCGGCTACTTCAAGGACCTGCGCGGCCCGTACCCGGACGTCCCACTGGTGGCCTCCGGCGGGGTGAACACGGGCAACGCCGCCGAGTTCCTGGCGCAGGGCGCGCTCGCCGTCTGCGCCGGGACGGACGTGGTACCGCCGGCGGCGGTCGCGGCGGGGGACTGGGCGGAGATCACCCGGCGGGCCCGGGCGTTCACGCAGGCGTGCGGAGCGTCGTAGGTCGGTCCGGTGGCCGGTCCGGGGTGTGGAGGCCGGGACGGTGGCCGGTCCGGGGTGTGGAGGCCGGGGCGTACGGCGGAGCAGCCGGGGCGAATCGTCGGGCGGGTTACCGGGGAGGGCTGCCGGGGGCGAATCGTCGGGGCGGGCCGTCGGGGCGGGCCGTCGGGGAGAGTTGTCGGGCGGGCTGTCGGGACGGCCGGGATTGGACGAGAATCGGTGGCACCCGGCTCGGCCCCGGCCGAGTCCGGCCCGGTTCAGCCCCGCCCGGTGCACCCCGGGCCCCGGACCCGGCAGGAGGACCCGCCCATGACCTCGACCCGCCCCGGCCCCGACTGGCTCGCCGACGCCGTCCTCTACCAGATCTACCCGCAGACCTTCGCCGACTCCGACGGCGACGGCATCGGCGACTTCGCCGGCATCACGGACCACCTCGACCACCTCGCCTGGCTCGGCGTCGACACGGTGTGGCTCAACCCCTGCTTCGCCTCGCCGTTCCGCGACGCCGGGTACGACATCACCGACTACTTCGCGCCCGCCCCGCGCTACGGCGGCACCGAGGACCTGGCCGCGCTGGTCGAGGCCGCCCGACGCCGGGGCATCCGGGTCCTGCTGGACCTCGTCGCCGGACACACCTCCGACCGTCACCCCTGGTTCCTGGCCGCCGCCGAGGACCCGTCCGACCATCGCTACATCTGGTCCGACCACCGGGTGGACGGCTTCGTCGCCTCGCCCGGCAGCCGCCCCGGCTGGTACCGGCCGAACTTCTTCGACTGCCAGCCCGCCCTCAACTTCGGCTACGCGCGCAGCAGTCCGGACGAGCCCTGGCGGCAGCCGGTGGACGCCGAGGGCCCGCGGGCCAACCGGGCGGCGCTGCGCGACATCATGGCGCACTGGCTCGGCGTCGGCGTGTCCGGCTTCCGGGTGGACATGGCGTACTCGCTGGTCAAGGACGACCCGGGCAAGATCGAGACCGCCAAGCTCTGGACCGGACTGCGCGACTGGCTGGACCGCGACCACCCCCGGGCCGCGCTGTTCGCCGAGTGGGGCGACCCGTCCGCCGCCGTCGCCGCCGGCTTCCACGCGGACTTCTTCCTGCACTTCGGCGGCGAGGACAACGGGCTCCCGCTGCGCTGCCTCTGGAACAACAACGGCGGGACGGTCGAGGAGTTCTGGCAGCAGGAGTCCTGCTACTTCGAGGCCGAGGGCCGGGGCACCCCGCAGCCCTTCCTGGACGCCTGGCGCTCCGCCGCCGAACTCACCGAGGGCAGCGGGCACATCGTGCTGCCGACCGCCAACCACGACTTCTCCCGGCTGGCCGCGGGCCCGCGCACCGCCGAGCAGCTCGCCCCCGCGTTCGCCTTCCTGCTCACCTGGCCCACCCTCCCGGCCGTCTACTACGGCGACGAGATCGGCATGCGCTACCAGCCCGGACTGCCCGACACCGAGGGCAGCGTGCTCGGACCGCGCTTCAACCGGGCCGGTTCGCGCACCCCGATGCAGTGGACGCCGGGCCCCACGGCCGGCTTCTCCAGCGCGCCCCCCGAGCGGCTGTACCTGCCGGTGGACCCGGACCCGCACCGCCCGGACGTGCTCTCCCAGCGCGCCGATCCGACCTCGCTCCTGCACACCGTCCGGCGGCTGATCGCGCTGCGCCGGGCGCACCCGGGGCTGGGCTCCGCCGGCGGGGCGGAGGTCAGGCAGGCCGGGTACCCGCTGGTGTACACCCGGTCCGGGCGGTACCTGGTCGCGGTCAACCCGCGGCGGGAGCCGGGGATCGTACGGCTGTCGGAGGTGCTTGCGGAGGTGCCGCAGGGGATCCGGCCGCTGGACGCGCAGGGCGTGCGGGTGACGGACGGGGAGCTGCGGGCGGACGGGTTCTCGTACGGCGTGTTCGAGTTGGGCTGAGGGCGCCCGGGGCAGGGCTGCTCGGTCGGGGGTGCTCGGTCGGGGGTGCCCGGGGCAGGGCTGCTCGGTCGGGGGTGCCCGGGGCAGGGGTGCCGAGGCCGGGGGTGCTCGGTCGGGCGGGAAGGCGGTCGGCCGGTACCGGTGGTGGGGCCGGCTTCCGCCCGATGCCGGATAGTTGTAAGCTACATCCATAGATGGTTGCATTTGCCACCTGTATTGCGCGGCGCTCCCCGGTGCAATGGTTGCATTTGCCACCTTCTTTGCAGGATGAGACACCACCGGAGGACGGTACGCACGCCATGAGCACACCCCAGAACCCCGCCGCGGCGCCCACCACGGGGCACTCGCTCAAGCACCTCGCCGTCCACCTGATCACCCCGCTGCTGATGTGCCTCGGCATGGCGCTCGCCTACCAGGGCGCCTTCCACCAGCCCGAGCCGCACCACCTCAAGGTCGCCGTGGTCGGCACCACGCCGCAGGCGCACGGACTGGCGCAGGCCATCCAGGAGAAGGCCGGGAACGCGCTCGACGTCCGTACCGTCGACGACCGGTCCGCCGCCGAGCGGCAACTGCGCGACCGCGACCTGGTCGGCGCCTTCGTCCCCGACGGCAGGAGCCCCGAGCTGATCGTGGCCAAGGGGAACTCGGACACCTCGGTGGTGGCCGCCACGGCGGTGTTCACCACCGTCACCGACAAGCAGGGCGTGCCGCTGCACGTCACCGACCTCACCACCCCCGCCGCGGGCGACCCGACCGGTCAGGGCCTGTTCTTCCTGCTGGTCGCGCTGAGCATCGGCTCGTACGCGAGCGTCGCGGTCATCGGCGCCGCCGGTGCCGCGCTGAGCATGACCGTCCGGGCACTGGCCGGGGTGGCCGTCTCGCTGGTGGTCAGCGTCATCGGGATCGTCACCGCAGGGCCGGTGTTCCACGTCGTCGACCACGACCTCGCCGCGATCTGGGTGCTCGGCTGGCTCTACTCGGCGGGCATCCTGCTGATCGGCACCGGCCTGCACACCTTCCTGAAGAAGTGGACCACGCTGGCCCTGATGGTGCTGTTCGTGATGCTCAACTTCACTTCCTCGGGCGGCATCTACCGGCCCGAACTGCAGAACGGCTTCTTCGGCGCCCTGCACGGCTTCTGGACCGGCGCCGGCTTCCTGGAGGGTGCGCGCAGCATCATGTACTTCGACGGCGGCGCGGGCCTCGGCGGGCACGTCGTGACCCTGCTGGTCTGGCTGCTGCTCGGGGCGGCGGCCGTGGTCGCCGCGGCGCTGTACGAGGGCCGCGGGCGCCGGGCGGTGGAGACCCCGGCGGAGGCCGAGGAGGAGATGGAGGAGGCGGTCGCGGTCTGACCGCGCCCCCACGGGAGGCTTCACCGGGTGCCAGGGCATCGGCACCGGGTGGGGATTCACGGCCCGCGCCCGGCCCTGGACAAGCCGGACGCGGGCCGACGCGTGTGCCGCGGTGGCGGCTCAGTGTGACTTCCCGGGCTCCTCGGACTCCTCGGGTTCCTCGAACTCTTCGGGCTGCGAGGGTGCGGAGGCGGGGGCGGTGGACCGGGTCGTGGTGCGGGTGTGACGCCCGGGAGGGGCGGTGCGACCGCGGTGGCGCGCATGACCTTCAGCTGTCCAGGTATTCGCCGTCAGTGGTTCGGTTTCCGCAGCGCGGGCGGTTCGGTGAAGCAGCAGTCCCCGCAGAGACCGGCGCCCGGTCCGACCCGGTAGTAGAGGCAGCAGCTGTTCCGCCGGAACGCCGTGCCGCGCGGGCCGGTGCGCAGTGTGCCGGAACCCGCGAGCGGCGGGCGGTCCAGCAGCTCCGCGACCAGCGCCCCGGCCGCGCCCGGCGCGTGGGAGTCCAGTACCCGCAGCGTCCCGGCCAGCGCGGAGGCGGTGTTGCCGAGCAGCAGGCGCGGGGAGAGCGGGGCGGCGGCCCGCACGGCAGCCGCCAGCGGCTCCACGTGGCCCACCAGGACGGCGGTGTGGAGCTGGTCGGCGAGCGTTCCCGCGTCCGGGCGGACGGGCTCCGGTGGCGTCCAGAGGTCGATCGGGCCCTGGTCCGGGATCCGCACCCACGCGTGGTCCAGCGTCGGGACCGTACCCAGCAGGACGGCCGATCCGAGGCCCACCGACCAGAACCGGGCGGCCAGTCCCAGGTGCAGGATCGAGGCGGCGACCCGGGGTTCGGCAGTGCCGAGCCGCTGTGTCACCACCCGGATGCGCGCGCGCAGCGGCGCGTCCGGCCCGGTGCCGTACAGCTCGGACAGCGGGCGGAAGCCGGCGGGCGGTGCGCCGCCGGGGGAGGTGTCCAGTGCGAAGTACGGGCCGACGGCGGCGAGCCGCCGGTAGTCGGGCAGCGGCCCGGGCGCGGAGTGCGAGGCGTCGGACGTCGGGCGCGCGGCACCGGGCGTGGCGCGCGACGGGTTCGCGGTTCCGCGGGAACGGTTCGCGGTGGCCCGGGACGGGTCTGGCGCGGAGTTCAACGGCCCTCCCCTGTGGGGTCGTTGAACCCCGCGCCGGCTTCGGGTGGCCCGGGTGCGGTCGGGCGGTCGGGCGACATCGGGGCCTCCAGGGTCCGGGTGCTCGGGGCGGCGGCCGGACGGCGGCGCGCCGGTGCGCGGCCGCCGCCCCGAGCGGGCCCGAGCGGAGCCGGGTGGGACCCTCGCGGGCCTCGGAAGGCCCTGGTCGGGCGGGTGTCAGCCGCGCACGGTGAAGTCGCCACCGGTCGTGCGGATGAACGGTACCGTGCCCTGGCAGTCCGACACCGGCTGGCCCAGCGCGCCCCAGACCCAGCCGAGCCGGTCCCCGTGCCGGCCGTCGTCCTCGACCGAGACCGACACCTTCTGGCCGACCGGCTCCAGGCCCGGGAACCACGGCGCCTCGCCCTTGGTGATCACACCGGTGGCGATCGCCTCCCGGCCGCCGACGGCCAGGCAGGTGATGTCCCCCTCGAAGTCGGCGACCAGACGGCCGTCGGCGTGCACGTGGCGGACGTGGAAGTGGCCGCGGGTACTGCCGGGGTCCATGGAGGAGGCCGCGCGGGCGTCGACCGAGATCCGCACCGGGTCGCCGGCGAAGTCGCGGAACGCGGAGGTGAGCACGGTGTCCCCGGTGCCGCGCACGCTCACCGCCGTCGGGGCGCCCGCGGCCGCGGCCGGGTCCGCTGCGGAGCCGGGCGCCGCGGAGGCCGGGGCGGCGGTGGCGACCGCCGCGGCGAGCAGGAGGAGTGAGGCGGCGGCGGTGGCGAGTCGGCGGTTCATGACGGTTCGTCCTCCTTCGGGGCGACTGCTTCGACGACCACGAGTCTGCTGCAGCCCGGCCGGGCAAGCCTCCCGCTGCGGAGGGGAGTTGACGGCGTCCTGCTCCCTCCCGGGGAGGAGCCCGGCCTCCCCCGGGAGAGCTGCCCCGTAGGCTCGGCCGGGTGCGCACCGAATCCTCGTCCAGGCCGGCCGGGCCCCGCGGCGCCCGGTTACGGCGCCCGTTCGCCGTCGTCACCGGGCTGGTCCTGACGGCGCCCGTCGCCCTCGCCCACCCGGGCGAGCACGGCCCGGCGGTGCTGCTCGCCCTGATGGCGGCGGCCGCCGCGGTGGTGGCCGTCCTGCCGTGGCCGATCGGCCGGGTCGCGGTCGGCGCGGAGGCCGGGGCGGTGGCGGGCGCGTCGCTGCTGCTAGACCTGCTCTACCCGGGGCCGTACCGGCTGCCCGCATTCTGGTTGCCCTTCGAGTGGCTCGCCCTGCTCGGCGTGCTGTTCCGGGCCGTCCGCCGGCTGCCCGACCGGTGGGCCGGGCCGGTCGGCGGAGCGGTCGGGCTCGCGGCGGTCGTGCTCCCGCTGCGGTTCGCCCTGCGGACGCCCCAGGGCGGCGCGGCCGGCCCGGTGATCGGCTTGCTGATCTCGCTGCTGCCGGTGCTCGGGGTCGCGGGGGCGGCCCTCTACCTGCGCGTGCTGGACGCCCGCCGGGAGCGGGCCGTCGTACGGGCCCGGCGCGAGCAGCGGCTCGACGTGGCCAGGGGGCTGCACGACTTCGTCGCGCACGAGATCACCGGCATCGTGCTGGAGGCCCAGGCCGGCCAACTCCCCTGCCAGGAACCGGAGGAGACCGCCGCGCTGCTCCGTCGGCTGGAGGAGGCCGGGCTGCGGGCGCTGGACTCGATGGACGAGATGGTCGGGGCCCTACGGGATCCGCAGGGGCGGGACGACGGGCTGACCGGGTCGGACGGGCAGGGTGAGCGGTCCCCGGGGGCGACGACGCGCCGCCTGGGCCTGGCCGACCTCCCCGAGCTGGTCGCCCGCTTCGGTGCGACGGGCGGGACCGGCGCCACCGTCGACCTGGCCCCCGACACCGCCGAGCTGCTCCCGGGCGAGACCCAGGCCACCGCCTACGCCGTCGTCCTGGAGTCCCTGACCAACATCCGCCGGCACGCCCCGCAGGCCACCGAGGTCGCCGTCCGGGTGGCCCCCGGACGGGGTGGCGCCGTGGTGGTGACCGTCACCGACAACGGCGGCCCCGCCCGCAAGCCGTTGCTGCGCCGCCGCCCGGGCTCCGGAGGCACCGGACTGGCCGGTCTCGCCGCCCGCACCGCCGCCCACGGCGGCTCGCTGACCACGGGACCGGTCGAGCCTGCGGGTTGGCAGGTCAGCTGCACGCTGCCGGGGCGGTAGTGCGGGGCCGGCGCCGGCCCGGGGTGCGGACCCGGTCCGGCGCCGCCGCGGTGCGGTGCGCGCGATGCGGGCCGGGGCGTGTCGCGCGCGGTGCCGGCCGGGGCAGGCCGGGGCGTGTCGCGTGGGGTGGGGCGTACGTACGGGGCGTGTCGTGCGGCGCGCGGGGTGTACGTGCCCGCGGCGGGGAGGGTCAGCGACCCCGGCCGCCGCCGCGGGCGCCGCGCGGGCGGGTGAGGGTGAAGCGGTCGACGGGGACGAGGTCGCCGTACGGGCCGCTGACGGAGTAGTAGGTGACGTCGATGGTGGTCTGTCCGCCGCGCCGGCCCGGGTCGACGTCGAAGGACGCGAAGCCGTACGGGTTGTCGGCGTCACGGAAGGCGGACCACGGGGCGTCCTCGACCACGTACACCGGCGGGCGCTTGCCGGTGGCCGGGTCGGCGGCGCCGACGCCGGTGATGACGCGGGCCTTCGGAGGGTCGAAGAACAGCTGGTTGGACGGCGCGGAGGTGCCGCCGCCGCCGATCACCATGTGGACGGTGCCCTTGGTGGTGTCGATGGTCCTCGTGCCGGTGGCGACCGGCACGGGGGTGCGGGTGTCGGTCGGCTGCTGGCCGCGGATCGGGTGCGAGCGCTCGTAGTGGTGCTCGTGGCCGCAGACCACCAGGTCGACGCCGTACCTGTCGAACAGCGGCACCCAGGCCTCGCGCACGCCGAGGTCGGCGCCGTTGAACCTGTCGGCGGTGGAGATCACCACCTGGTGCATGCAGACGACGATCCAGTCGATCTCCGGGTCCGCGTCGGCCGTCGCCAACTCGCGCTCCAGCCAGCGCTGCTGGGCGCCGCCGGAGTAGCCGTGGAGGTAGGAGTTGCCGCCGTCCTGGTACGCCACGTCGTCGTTGTTGAGGCTGATGACGCGCACCGATCCGGCGGTGAACGAGTACCAGAGGCCGCGCAGTTCGTCGTCCGAGCCGGAGTCCGGCAGGTCGAAGTAGGCCTGGTAGGCGCCGTAGCCGACCGGGCCGTTGCCCTTCTCGTTCTCGTGGTTGCCGGCCGCGGGCATCCAGGGGCGGTGGCGGGCGGAGCGGGTGTTGTTCTCGAACCAGTCGGACCAGGTGCGGACCCGGTCGGTGGCGATGTTCGCGTAGCAGAGGTCGCCGTTGAGGAGGTGGAACAGCGGGGCGATCCGTTCGACCCCGGCGGTGGTGTCGCCGGCGGCCGGGCTGCCGAGGTTGTCGTTGACGTAGCCGTTGGCGGTCTTCCTGCCGAGGGTGGGGGTGCCCTGGTCGCCGAAGCTGGTGAAGGTGAAGGCGGCCCGGCCGCGTGGGGCGGTGCGGACGGTGCCAAGCTCGGGTGTGGTGCCGTCGTGGACGGCGGCGTAGACGTAGTCCGTGTCCGGGTGCAGGCCGGTGATCCGGGCGTGGTGCGCCTGGACCTCGGTGCCGGAGGCGGCGTCTCGGTAGGTGCGGGTCGCGGCCTGCACCGTCCGGCCGAAGCCGCCGTTCGAAGTCCCGTACATCACCCGGGGGTTGGCGACGGACCGGGTGGTGTGCCAGGACACCACCACCTCGCGCGAGGCGTCCGGGCCGAACTGGAGGTGCAGACCGCCCACCCGCGGTGCGCCGGAGCGCCCGGGCCGTTGCCACAGCAGGGGCGAGGCGGCGGGGTCGGCGGCTGCGGCGGGGGCGGCGGCGAGGCCGGAGAGCGACACGGCGCCACCGAGGCCGAGGCCGGAGGCGCCGGCCAGGAGCCCGCGCCGGCTGACGAGGAGACGTCCACTGGAAGCGTTCATGGCGGTCAGCCCACCGCACGGAGGTGAACCGCGCCGGGGCCGCCGCGTGAACTTTCCCGCCGGGGCGGCCGCTTGCCGCTCCCGCCGGGCGACCCGTGATCCCGCCGGGCGACCTGCGATCCCGCCGGGCGACCTGCGATCCCGCCGTCCGGTCGGCGGGACGGCCCGCCGACCGGCCGCGTGGCAGACTGCTGGGCGTGACGAGCGCGAACGGCGAGTGCCCGCGGGTGATCCGCACCCTGATCGCGGACGACCAGGAGGCCGTGCGGCGCGGTGTGCGGCGGATCCTGGCGGCCCAGCCGGACATCGAGGTGGTGGGGGAGGCCGCGGACGGCCTGGCCGCGCTGCAGCTGGCGGCCGAACTGCGCCCGGACGTCGCGCTGGTGGACATCCGGATGCCGCGGATGGACGGCCTGGAGGTGACCCGGCGGCTGGCCGGTCCCGGGGTGGCGGACCCGGTGCGGGTGGTGGTGCTGACCACCTTCGACCTGGACGAGTACGTCTATCCGGCTCTGCAGCACGGGGCTTCGGGCTTCCTGCTGAAGCGTTCCGGTCCGTCCCTGCTGGCGGAGGCGGTGCGGGCGGCGGCGGACGGGGAGAGCCTGATCAGCCCGTCGGTCACGGTCCGGCTGCTGCGGCACGTGACGGCGCCGCGTCGGCCCGGGCGCCGGGGGCCCGCGGCGGCGGTGCCGTTGACCGAGCGGGAGGTGGAGATCGCCGGGCAGGTCGCGGCGGGCCGCACCAATGCGGACATCGCCGCGGAGTTGTTCATCTCGCCCGGCACGGTGAAGACCCACGTGGCCAGCATCCAGCGCAAGCTCGGGGTGGCGAACCGGGTCGGGATCGCCGTGCACGCCTGGGAGATGGGCTACGCCGTACCCGGGTAGCGGGCCGTGCCGGAGTGACGGACGGTACCGGGGGTGGTGCCCGGTGTCGCGGGAGCGGCCCGGCTTCTCGGGAACGGCCGGTGCCGGAGTGGCGGCCCGCCCGGTCGGTGCCGGCCCGCGGACACGGACAGCGCGTCCACGGAGTCGAGGGGATGCTCCGTGGACGCGCGGAACCTACGAGGTGGGGGCGGCCTCCGGACTCGTCGTCCTCCGGCCGGTAGTTCGATCGTCGACCGAGGTAGAAAACCAGCGGCAGACCCTGATCCGTCTCGACCTGTCGCCACTGCCTCCTGCGGTCGAACTTCCTTCAGCTACCTCGCAGGTCCAGTTCCCATCATGCGCCTCCCACGCCGCGTGCACCAGGGGTGTACGGCATGAATTCGGGCAATTTTCGCAAATCGATCATGTCGGGTCGCGTCGCGCCGCGGCTCAGGGCTGCGGCCAGCCGTCCACGAAGCTCAGCGTCCGGTGGTAGGGCCCCTCCGGTCCGGTGCTGCGGTAGTCCTCCGTGCTGCTGCCGGTGCGGACGCTGCGGTCCCCGTCGTGGCGCCGGGCGGTGGGGCGGAGGGTGTGGTCGACGGTGGAGCGCTCGGTGACGTGGCCGCCGGTCGCCGTGGTGGCCTCGCGGTGGTAGCCGAGGTCCATGGCGGTGGTCTGGTCGGTGTTGCCGGCCGCGTCGTGGCTCACCTTGTAGCTGACGTCCAGCGGTTCGCCCTCGTGGACGGTGGTGGTGCGGTGCGGTCCGCCGCCCCAGGTGGACGTGGTGCGGGTGAGGTCGGTGGTGTTGTGCAGCGTCACGTCGTTGCCGCTGTCGCGCAGTTGCTGGCCGGATCGGAAGGAGAGGTCGTCGCGGACCTCGGTGGTGATCCGGCCGTGCGAGGTCTGCACCCAGCCCCGGGCGAGGTCGTGCCGGGCGGCGGTGACGGTCCAGTCGCCGCTGCCGCCGCCGTGGTCGGCGAGCGCGGTGCTCACGGCGGCCTCGGGGGCGACCCGCTGGTCGGTGAGCTGTCCGGTGGTGCGGGTGCTGCCGTGGTCGACCTCGGCGAACAGGTTGATCTGGCCGGTCCACACGTCGTTGCTCTGCGCCTCGGCCGCGTTCACCGTGACGCCGACGGTGTGCGGGCGGCCGTCGAGCAGCAGGCCGACGTACGGGGTGAGGTCGAGCCGGTAGGCGGGCAGGTCGAAGGCGAAGACGCCGGGGACGGGCCGCCACAGCAGCGGGTCCCAGCCGCCGGTGTAGATCACCGGGTACGGCCACACCGCGCCGGCCACCCGGCCGTCGACGGTGAGCCGTAGCTCGCGGAACGGGCCGTTGCCGCAGAGGCCGAGGCCCGGGTTGGCGGCGACGAAGGCGTCCGGCGCGGAGGCGTACGCGAACTCCTCGCAGGCGCCGCCGCCCCGGGTGTAGACCTCGGCGGTGAGGCGTTCGAGGTTCTGCGGGAAGGTGAGTCCGCGGTCGGCGGTGGGGGCGGTCCGGGTGAGCGCGAACGGCCCGGTGGTGAGCACCCGGTCGGCGCCGCGGGCGGCGGGCCGGCGGGCGTCCGCGGTGTAGAAGGTCAGGTTCGCGCTGATCGTGAAGACGCCGGTGTAGGTGTCGTCGGTGACGTTGGCGAGGTCGAAGGAGAAATCCTGCGGGCCGGACGCGAACAGCGCGGCGTAGCGGGTGACGTCGTGCTCGACGTTCCACTCGATGCCGTCCTTGGAGGGCTCCGGGGTGGAGGAGAGGAGTACCTGGACGCCGCCGACGCGGACGCTGAAGATCCGGTCGAACTGCCGCCCGGCGACCTGCCCGTGGAGGTCCAGCACCACTGCGGACCACGGCCCGGCGCAGGCGGCAGGTGGGGTGAGGGTGGCGGTGTACGGGGTGTCGGGCGGGTTGCCGTACCCGTTGCGGAACTCGCGCGCGTGCATCGCCTCGACGGTGCAGGAACGGGTGTCGGGCCGGGTCAGGGGCTTGGTGGCGGTGACCGGGTCGTGGTAGTCGGTGCCGAAGTCGGCGCGGGCGGGGCCGGCGGCGGTGAGGGTGCCGGTGAGGGCGAGGGCGGCGGCACCGAGTAGACCGGCAGCGCGGCGGAGCAGCGGGCGCAGGGCCAAGGCGGATCCCCGGGGTCGGGCGGCCCGGGGCACTGCCGCGGGCCGGAGGGATGATCCGGCATCCTCCCGGCGGTGGCATGCCAGCGTCAAGGGTGGGTGGTCGGGCAACCGCCACCGCGATGGCCGGGCAGCCGGGACCGCGGTGGCCGGGCAACCGCCACCGCGATGGTCGGGCAGCCGGGACCGCGGTGGCCGGGCAGCGGCTACCGCTCCTCCAGCGCCGCCGCCTCCTGCCGGATGAGGTCGCGCAGGGCGGCCAGCCGGGGCCGGTGGTCGTCCAGCCGCCACTGCATCTCCAGCGGCAGGGTGGCCCGTCCCTCCAGCCGTACGGTCGCCACGTCCTCGGTGAGGTGGCCGCTCATCGAGCCGGGCACCAGTGAGAAGGCGCGGTTGCGGGCCAGCAGGTACAGCCGGGAGCCGACGATCCGCGGCGGGCTGACCAGCACCGGCGGGTCCACGCCGTGGTCCCCGCACAGGCCGAGCACGTGGTCGTAGTAGCGGGGGTGCTGCTCGCGCGGCCACAACAGCAGCGGCAGGTCGCGCAGTTCGGCCAGGCGTAGGCCGGTCCGGCCGGCCAGCGGGTGGTCCCGGCCGAGCGCCACCAGCACCGGCTCGTCGGCGATCCGCTCCAGCCGGTAGCCGTCGGTCTCGTCCAGGAAGCGGCCGAGCCCGACGTCGGCCAGTTCGGCGGCCAGGGTCGCGGACACCTGGCCGGTGTCCACGGCGAGTTCGGCGGTGTCGAGCGCGGGCAGCTCCTGCTCGGCCCGGCTGACCACGGCGGGCAGCAGCCGGTTCGCCACGCTCGGCGAAGCGACGATCCGGGCCGTGCGCAGCCGGGACTCCTCGTGCAGCCGGACCCGGGTCAGCAGCGCCTCGGCCTGGCCGAGCAGGCGCGCGCTCTCGGCGGCCATCACCTCGCCCGCTTCGGTGAGCGCGACGGAACGGCGGCTGCGGTCGAACAGCTCGACGCCGACGGTCCGCTCCAGCCGGGCGACCTCCTGGCTGACCGTCGGCTGCGAGATGTGCAGCCGTTCGGCGGCCCGCCCGAAGTGCAGTGTCCCGGCGACGGTCAGGAAGACCTCCAGCTGACGCAAGGTGAGACCCATGCCCGTCAGGGTAGGCGAAGGGTGGACGAACCAATAGGCGCGGGCCTATCGGAAGCCCCAGGACTCATGCTGGTTCCCGATGCGGACCGTCCATACGCTGAGCACCACGTTGCCCCACCGCAGTGGCATCTCACAGAGAGTTCGCATCATGACCGGACTTCCGCCCAGCACCCCCGCCGCTCCCGCGTCCCCCGCCGTCCACGTCGCCGAGGAGGTCGTCCGGGCCCTCGCCGACGGCCGGCCCGTGGTCGCCCTGGAATCGACCATCTTCACCCACGGCCTGCCGCGCCCCCGCAACCTGGCCGTCGCGCTGGAGGCGGAGGAGCGGCTGCGGGCCGCGGGCGTGGTCCCGGCGACCATCGGCGTGCACGCCGGGGTGCCCACGGTCGGTCTGAGCACCGGGCAGATCACCGAACTCTCCGCCACCGACGGCCTGGACAAGGTCAGCCTGCGGGACCTCCCGGTGGTCGCCGCGTTCGGCCGGCACGGCGGCACCACCGTCGCCGCCACGGCCTTCCTGGCCCACCGCGCGGGCATCCGGGTGTTCTCCACCGGAGGCCTCGGCGGCGTCCACTTCGGCGCCTCGGAGAGCTTCGACGAGTCCGCCGACATGACCACCCTGGCCGCCACCCCGGTCACCGTGGTCAGCGCCGGCGTGAAGTCGATCCTCGACATCCGGGCCACCCTGGAGCGCTTCGAGACCCTCAACATCCCGGTCATCGGCTACCGCAGCCGCAAGTACCCCGGGTTCTACGTCACCGACTCCGGCCACGAGATCAACTTCAGCGTGGAGTCGCCCGAGGAGGCCGCCCGGGTCATCGACGCCCGCGACCGGCTCGGCCTCCCGCAGGCCGTCCTGATCGCCAACCCGGTCGACCCCGCCAAGCAGCTGCCGCCGGAGGAACTGGACGGCATCCTGGCCCGCGCCCGGGCCGAGGCCGAACGCCGCGGCATCACCGGCAACGCCTCCACCCCCTTCCTGCTCGACCACATCCAGCGCGACACCGGGGGCCGCAGCCTGGAGGTCAACGTCGAGGTCTACCGGGGCAACGTGCGCCTCGGCGGCGAGATCGCCACCGCTCTGGCCGCTGCCGCCGCCGCTGCCAACGCTCCGACCGCTGCCGCTGCCGTGGACGCTGCCGCTGCCGCGGATGCGGCCCAGAGCGGGGCCTGAGCCGTGCTGGGGGTGCTCGGCGACCTCGTCGAGGACGTCGTGGTCTGGGTCGACGGCCCGCTGCGGCACGGCACCGACTCCGCTGCCCGGGTCTTCCGGCGGCGCGGCGGCAGCGCCGCCAACGTCGCCCGCTTCGCCGCCGGGCAGTACCCGGCGCGCTTCCTCGGCTGCGTCGGCGAGGACGCGGTCGGGGACGGCGTGGTGGCCGAACTCGCCGGCCACGGCGTCGACGTGCGGGTCTCGCGGCGCGGCCGGACCGGCAGCGTCGTGGTGCTGATCGACCGGGACGGCGAGCGGACCATGCTGCCCGACCGGGGCGCCGCCACGCTGCTGGAGCGCGTCCCCGACGAGTGGCTGGCCGACCTGACCCACCTGCACGTGCCCGCCTACTCCTTCGACGGCGAGCCGGTCGGCAGCACGGCCGTGGACGCGCTCGCCCGGGTCCGGTCAGCGGGCGGCACCACCTCGGTGGACGCCTCCTCGACCGGCATGCTGGAGCAGTACGGACGGGAGCGCTTCCTCGCCCTGCTGACCGGGCTGGCGCCCACCCTCGTGTTCGCCAACCGCTCCGAGTCCGCCTACCTCGGCCTGTTGGTCGACGGCCTGCCCGGACCGGAGCGCGACCGGCTGGCCGCCACCACGGTGGTCACCAAGGCGGGCGCCGCGGCGACCACCGTGGACGTGCCCGGCGAGGAGCCGTTCACGGTGCCGGTGACGCCGGTGGCGCAGGTGCGCGACCTCACCGGGGCCGGGGACGCCTTCGCGGCGGGGTTCCTGGCCGGGTTCCTGGAGACCGGGGACCTGCGGCTGGCGGCCGGGCTCGGGCACCGCAGCGCGGCCCGGGTGCTGGCGTCGCCGGGGGCTTCCTGCGGCGAGGGGTAGCGGACCGCCGGCGGGCAGGGACGCGGGACGCCCCGCGTGATCGGCACGGGGCGTCCCTGCGGGGCAGTACGGCTAGGGCTTGTCTGACAATTCGCGTCGCATCAGCGCGTGGCGTTGGGCGCCCGGCTGGGCGTGCCGTCGGAGCGTCCTCGTACTGGACGTACTTGGACGATTCGGCGGTGCGTCCAGGTGGGGGTACCTCCCGGCCGAAGGCTGGGGGAGGATGCCCGGCGTCGTGCGCGCGGCGGGAATTGTCAGACAAGCCCTAGCGCACGGCGTCCTTACGCAGGAAGTGCTTCAGCTTCTGCCACGTCCAGGTGTTGATCACGTCCTCGGCGGTGAGCCAGCCGCGCTGCGCCGTGCCGATGCCGAAGCGAGGGTAGGCGAGCTGAGGGGTGGCGTGGGCGTCGCTGTCGACGCTGAACCGGACGCCGTGGCGCCTGGCCCGCAGGACGTCCTCGTCGCGCAGGTCGAGCCGCTGCGGGGAGCTGTTGATCTCGATCGCGGTGCCGGTGCGCGCGGCGGCCTCGAACACCGCGTCCAGGTCGACGTCGATCGGGCCGCGGCTGCCGATCCGCCGGGTGGTGAGGTGCCCGATGACGTGCACGTACGGGTTCTCGCAGGCGCGGATCAGCCGGCGGGTCTGGGCGGCGCGGTCGAGGGCGAAGTGCGAGTGCACGGAGGCCACGCAGACGTCGAAGCCCGCCAGGAACCCGGGCGGCCAGTCCACCCCGCCCTCCGGGTCGATGTTCAGTTCGGTGCCGTGAAGCAGCCGCAACTTCCGGTGCCGGCCCGCGAGTTCGCGGAGCCGGTCGCGCTGGGCGAGGATCTTCTCGTCCGTCATCCGCTGCATCACCAGGTTCGGCGCGTGGTCGGTGACGGCGAAGTAGGAGTAGCCGCGGGCGGCGGCGGTGTCGACCATCTCCTCCAGGGTGGCCAGCCCGTCGGTGAGGTCGGTGTGCGTGTGCAGGTCGCCGCGCAGGTCGGACTCCTGCACCAGGTCCGGGAGTCCGCCGTCCAGGGCGGCCTCGATCTCGCCCCGGTCCTCGCGCAGCGGCGGCGCGATCCACGGCAGGCCGAGCGCCGCGTAGACCTCGTCCTCGGTCCGCGAGACCACCTTGGCGCCGCCGTCGACCTCGAACAGTCCGTACTCGGAGAGCTTCAGCCCGGCCCGCACGGCCATCGTGCGCAGCTTGATGTTGTGCGCCTTCGAGCCGGTGAAGTAGACCAGCGCCGCCCCCCAGTCCTCCTCCGGGACGACCCGCAGGTCCACCTGGACACCCCGCGTCGTGCGCACCGAGGTCTTGGTCGTCCCGCTCCCGATCACCTCGGCCACGTACGGGAGTCCGGTGAGCGCGGCCATCAGCGGGGCGGAGTCCTCGGCGGTCGCGAGCACGTCGATGTCGCCCACCGTCTCGCGTATCCGGCGCAGCGAGCCCGCGTACGCGCAGCGGGTGCAGCCGGGGACGGCGGAGAGCGCGGCGACCAGCTGCTCGGCCAGCTCGGTGGCCGTGTCCAGCAGGGTCCGGCCGCCGGACCGCCGGATCAGCTCGATGCCGTGCAGGATCTTCTCGCCGCTGCGCTCGCCGAAGCCGGCCAGCCCGGACAGCTTGTCGGCGCGGACCGCTTCGGCGAGTTCGTCCACCGAGGCGATGCCGAGCTCGCGGTGGAGGGCCAGGGCGCGTTTGGGGCCGACGCCGGGGACGGCCGTCATCTCCCGCACGCCGGCCGGGATCTCGGCGCGCAGGGACTCCAGGGCGGCGATCCGTCCGGCGGAGAGGTACTCGGCGATCTTCTCGGCGGTGGACCTGCCGACGCCGGGGATCCGCTGCAGACCCTTGACGTCCAGCCCCGCGAGGTCCTCGGGGTGGCCGCCGACCGCGCGGGCGGCCTTCTCGTAGGCGCGGGCCCGGAAGGCGTCCCCGCCGGTGATGTTGATCAGGTCGGCGTACTCCTGGAGCAGCTCCCTGACCTGGTCGTTGAGCCGGGGCATGGGGCAAGTCTAGGTTCGGCGGGGCGGGCCCGCCGGGTGTGCGGCGTCCGCTCCGGGGCCGCCGTGGGGGCGGGTTGCGACGGCGGGCTGCGACGGTGGCGGGGCCGTGCTGCGGAGGCGGGGTGCGGTCCCGGTTCCGGCGCTCCGGGGCGCGCGGTCAGTCGTGGGCGACGGTCAGCAGCAGGACCACGGTCAGCCCGCCGCCCGGCGTGGACTCGACCGCGAGCCGGCCGCCCGCCGCCAGCACCAGGCTGTGCAGGGCCGGCCCCACCGGGCCGCCGGGCCGCACGCCCGCGAGCAGCCACTCGCGCGCTTCGGGGAGCTCGTGGGCGCCCCGGTCCGAGATCCGGATCACCACCCGGCCGCGGCCGGGTCCGGCGGCCTCGCCCCGGGGCCGGGACGCCGGGCC